>JBFMCA010000001.1:0-149433 GCA_040754955.1 Acidobacteriota bacterium
GGCTGGTGGGGCGGGTGGGGCTGGTCAGGCTGGTGGGGTTGTCCGGCGTCGTGGACCTCGGTGCCGGACTCGTGGCGGGGCATGCGACTTTCGATCTTACCCTGCCGTCTGGGGCCAGTGGCCGGGGCCGGATCTTGCCGGGATTCGGGAGCGTTCGATATACTTGGAAGTTCCTGCCCCTGCGGGCGCCCGGTTTGGGCGCGCGCACCCGCGGCCCCATGCTGGGAGGTCGTTCAACGGTAGGACACCTGGCTCTGGACCAGGTTATCGGGGTTCGAATCCCTGCCTCCCAGCCACTCGCCCGAATACGGCCAATTCTAGAACTCGGCACCCGCCTCAACGGGCCCGCCCCAACTGGCTGGCCTCATCGGACCGGACCCGACCCGGGGACGATAGGCGGGATGAACGGGTCGCGTTGTCAACGGAATCAGCGTTATTGGACGGTGACGTCTGGATTCGTCGAAAATTCGCTCCCCGGGCCACAGCGGTGGGCGCCTTTCGGGGCCAGGGCGGCCTGCGTCACGGTGGCCCGTCCGATGGCCCGTGCGCTGGCCCTTGACGCTCGCCCCGCGAGCCGGAGACTTCGGACTAATCGCGCCGTCTTCTCGGTCATGCTGGGCGCTGTCGGCATCCGCCGCCGGGGTCCAGCGCCGCCGGTCTGTCAGCAGCGGTCGCCCGGCGATGCCGTGCTGTATCAGATCGTCCGTGACCACTTCGAAACGTTCCGCGCCCAGGCTGCGACGCTGCGCGACGGCGAGGGCTTGCCGCCGTTCGTCGAGCAGGCTTTTCGCGACTTCCTCCGCTGCGGCTGGCTGGCCGGCGGCTTCGCGCGCTTCCGTTGCTCGGGCTGCGGATTCGATCGGTTGGTGGCGTTCTCGTGCAAGGGGCGTGCGCTGTGTCCGAGTTGTGGGGCCCGCCGGATGGCCAAGCGCGCGGGGCACCTCGTGGACCGGGTGCTTCCGGACGTCCCCATTCGGCGGTGGGTACTGAGCGTACCGTACCGATTGCGGTACCAGCTCGCGTGGGACCACGACCTGTGTCGGGCCGTCGCCGGTGTCATGGTTCGGAGCATCTGTCGGGTCTTGGTCGACCGAGCGCGGGACGTCGGCGTCGAGGGTGGCCGCGGCGGGGCTGTCGTGATGGTTCAGCGATTCGGCGGCGCGCTCAACCTGAACGTCCATTTCCACGCGCTGGTGCCCGATGGCGTCTTCGCCGGTGAACGCGGGAAATTGGCGCTTCACAGGGTCGGTCGCCTGACGGCGCTCGACGCCGAAGAGGTGCTGGCCGCCGTTGAACCGCTCGTGGACCGTCGGGTGCGCGCGCACGGCGGGCTCGATGACGACGGCGGGAGCGATCCGTGGACTCAAAGATGATGCTCGACGAATTTCCACCACTTGACGGGAAAGTACCCGGATTCGCGGACGAACGGACTTCGCGCGACACGGATCTCGTTACCGGTCGGCGGCGAGCGACGCGGTGATCTGGGGAATGACACGCCCGAGGTCGAGACTCGCGACCGTCCTACACCTGCGGCGGCTTGGGCTGCGATAGTGGCCACATCTTGTACAATGTAGCCCCATGGGAACACGAGAAAAGCGAATCGGCATCCGGGAACTCAAGTCGACGTTGAGCGAGTGCGTTCGCGAAGTACGGGCCGGAAGGACGATCGTCGTCACTGACCATGGCCAACCCGTTGCTCGCATCATTCCCGAGGGCGTGTCGCTGCGGGAGCGCATCGACGCTCTCAAGAGAGCCGGCGCGATTGCGTGGAGTGGTCGGCGTCTCAGGCCGGCGAAGCCCGCCGGGAAGGTTCGCGGCGGGAGAACGGTCGCCGATGTGATCGTCGAGAATCGCGAGTGATTGCGTACCTCGACGCGTCCGCACTGGTAAAGCTCTACATCGTCGAACGCGGGTCAAGGGAAACGATCGCGCTCACCGCCGAATCCGAAATGGCGGCAACGTCGATCGTCAGCCGCGCTGAAGTGGTTGCCGCACTCGCCAAGGCGGCCCGCACCGGTGTCGTCACACAGGAGCTTGCACGGAACGCTCGACGACAGTTCATTGGAGATTGGCCGGACCTTCTGCGCGTCCCGATGACCGAAGGACTGGTCGGGCGAGCCGAGGGGCTTGCGTGGGAGCACGGCTTGCGCGGCTACGACGCGGTGCAACTCGCGTCCGCTGTGACCTGGCAAGAATCCGTCGGCGCGGAAATCGTCCTGGCGACGTTCGATCGACAGCTGTGGGACGCGGCGAAACGAGCAGGGCTCGAAGCGTGGCCGGCAGAACGCCCAGGCGGGACAGCGGCGCTCGAACAGCCTTCAGACGAGGCGGACGACACCGCCTGAGATTCGCCACGTCGGGACCGCCAAGGCCTGCGTACCGAGAGTAGCGAGCCCGCTCGCGCCAGCTGCCGGCGGCGCCCAGCCGCCGCGGTCGACGGAACCCGGCCGAGGCCTTCTCGTCGAAGTCGACCTTCATCATTGCCTTCACGCAGTGTCCCCGCTCGCGGTCAAGCTCGGCAGGCGATGCGGAGAGCACGAAGCAGCCGTCTCCACGCTATCTCCACGACAACGGTAGATTCGCGAGATTCGAGTGCACGGCCGTGAACGAGACGGAGCGGCGTAGCCGCCTGTGCTCAAGCGCTTGACCGGCCATCGTGCGGGATGGGGCGGCTGCGCTCGGCGCCTGGACGAACCCGCGGCAGCCCCGCTGGGCCTGTGCGGGAAGCGCCACGACCACGATGGCCACGATGGCGAGCGGGCGGGCCAGGCGTTGATGCATCAGGGTGAGAGTCCAGCTTGCCCTACTCCGTCCGCAGGGCATCGATGGGGTCGGCGCTCGCCGCGCGCCGCGCCGGCAGGTAGCTGGCGGCGGTCGCGGCAAGCGCGAGCGCGGCCCCGGCGCCCGTGACGGACAGACCGTCGTGCGCGGTGACGCCGAACAGGAAGCGTTCGAGGAGGCGGCCCGCGCCGAGCGTGGCGGCCAGGCCGACCGCCGTTCCCGCGCCGGCCAGGAGGAGGCCTCGTCCGACCACGGACCGGACGAGGTCGGCACGGGTCGCGCCCAGCGCCACGCGCACACCCATTTCCCGCCGCCGCGCCGCGATCACCGCGCTCAGCACCCCGTACACGCCGCCGCCCGCGAGCAGCAGCGCCACGAGCGCGAAGCCCACGATGATGGCGAGGGCAAAGCGCCGCGGCGAGAGCGTGCGGCCGACGAGCTCGTCGAGGGTCGCGACGCGGTAGATGGGCTGCTGTGGATTGGCTTCCCAGATGGCGGCCTTCGCCGCGTCGATCAAGGCGCGCGGGTCGCCGGTCGTGCGCGCGACGAATGTGAGCGAGCCGGTGGCCGCCTGTGCGTGCGGAAGGAAGATCTCAGGGCGCGGCGGCTCGGTCAGCCCGTCGTGACGCATGGCGCCGACGATGCCGACTACTTCGACGTCCGTCCGCTGTCCGCTGAGGTCGAACGTCAGGCGATCGCCGATCGGATCGCGCCCCTCGGGCCAATAGCGCGCGGCTAGTGTGTCGCTGATGACCGCCACCGGCGGCCGCCCCGCTCGGTCCCGCTCATCGAAGAGCCGCCCGCCGCGCAGCGGGAGGCGCAGCGCGTGGAACGCGCCCGGCGTGGCGGGCGAGAGATAGGCGCGCGGGGCCTCGCCGTCGGCGGGCGGAGGCTGGCTCGCGATCGTGAACACCTCCTCGACGTTGATGTTCACCTCGATGAACGGCATCGCCATGACCGCGCCGGCGGCCTCCACGCCCGGCAGCGCCGCGAGCCGCGCGACCGCGTCCTCGGCGTAGCGAGCACGGCGCTCAGCGGTCGGCTGCTGGCCCTCGGCGAACACCTGGAGCGCCAGCACGTTGGCGGAGGAGAAGCCTGTCTCCACCGCGAGCAGCGACACGAAGCTCCGCACGAGCAGGCCCGCGCCAGCGAGCAGCACGAAGGCCAGCGCCACCTCGGCGATGACGAGCCCGGATCGCAGCCGCTGCCGCCCCGGTCCCGCCGTCGTGGTGCGGCCGCCCGTCCACGCAAGCCCTCCGTGCGCCGACCGCAGTGCCGGGAGCAGCCCGGACAGCAGCGCGACGACCACCGCGAGGCCGGCCGCGAACGCGATGCCGCGGCCGTCGAGGCGCAGCGTGTCGATCCAGGGAATCGACGCCGGCCCGAGCGCCACGATGCCGCGGAGCGCGGCGTGGGCCAGCCACACGCCGGCTGCGGTCCCGGCCACCGCAATCACGAGGCTCTCCACCAGCAGCTGCCGGACGACGCGCGGGCGCGAGGCGCCGAGCGCGATCCGAAGGGCGACCTCGCGCTCACGCGATACCCCGCGCGCCAGGAGCAGGCTGGCGACGTTGACGCACGCGATGAGCAGCACGAGCGCGACGGCGGCCGCCAGCAACCCGAACGCGCCGCGGACATCGCCGACAAGGTGGTCGCGGACCCGGACGGCCACCGCGCCCGTGCCCTCGTTCGTGCGCGGATGCTCGCGCGCCAGTTGCGCGCTGATCGCGGCCAGCTCTGCCTGCGCTTCGTCGAGGGAGACGCCCGGCCTGAGGCGCGCGACGACGTTCCAGTAGCCGCTTGTCCGGATCCGTGGCTCCCACTCCTGGATCACCTTGGGCACCCACACGTGCCGGGCCGCGGCCGCCGGCAGCAACCGGGGCTCGAAGCTCTCGGGCACGATGCCGACGAGCGTGAACCGGGCGCCGTTGATCGTAAACGTCTGCCCGACGACAGAGGGATCGCCGCCGAAGCGCTGGCGCCACAGACGCTCGTGCACGAGCATCACGTGATGGCGGCCCGCCGTGTACTCGTCGGGCGTGAACAGCCGCCCGTACAGCGGCCGGACCGCGAAGGCCTCGAAGAAGCCGGCGGTCACCTGCATGCCGAAGAAGACCTCCGGAGTGTCACCGCCCGTGTGGTTCAGGCCGATGGGCGTGGCGGCGGCAAATGTCTCGAACGAGGTGACACGGTCACGCCAGTCGAGGAAGTTGGCGGGCGCGACGTCCAATCGGCCTGGCGCGTCCGCGCGCGTCTCCCAGATGGTGACGAGACGGTCGGCGTCGGGGTAGGGCAGCGGGCGCAGCAGAATCTGGTCCGTGACGCTGAACATCGCGATGGCCGCGCCGACGCCGACGGCGAGGATGGACATAGCCGTCAGCGCGAACCCGGCGTGGGCCGTGAGCTGGCGCCAGCCGTAGCGCAGGTCGTCGATCCAGTCGAGGTCAGCGACGTGCCGCTGGCGGAGCCAGAACGCGTCGGCGAACGCGCCGAACGCGTGGCGGACGAGCGGCGTGCGTGGGTCCCGGGCCGCCGTGTCGAGTTCGGCGCGCCACTCCCGGCGCCACTCGGGGCGCAGCGCGGCGGGCGTCAGGCGGGCCGCGGTGGCGACGACAGCGAGGGCGAGGCGGTGGCGCCGCGACGGCATGGGTCAGACCTCTCCAATCGCGGGCGCGGCGGTCAGCGGCGCCAGCCGGCGATAGCGGGAGCCGGCTTCGGCCGCCATCGCCCGGCCGCTCGCCGTCAGGTCGTAGTAGCGCCGCGCGGGCCGATGCTCCTGCCTCGCCGTGGCCTCGTCTTCCCAGCGCGAGCGCACGGCGCCGGCGGCGTCGAGGCGCCGCAGAATCGGGTAGACGGTGCCGCTCGGCAGGCCCGTGGCGGCCATGATGTCGAAGCCGTGGTGACGGTCGTCCAGCAGCGCCTGAAGCACCAGGGCGGTGGGATAGGTGAAGCGCATTCAGTGGCCTCTTGATTGACTACTATATATGTAGAGTAATACACACTAAAGTCCGGTTGCAAGCGGAGCGCTGCCGGCGCTCAGAACGAAAGCTGCAGGCCGACCCGCGCTGACCGCGGCAGCGCCGGATGCAGATGGATGTCGTCGACGCCTTCGGCCGGCTCGCCAGGCAGGCGTGACGTGTAGAAGTAGTCGATGTCGGAGACGTCGGCGTCGAAGATGTTGAACGCCTCCAGCACGATTCGCGCTCGACTCGACAACCGGTATCCGACCTCCCCATTCCAGATGGTCGTGCTTCTCGATGTCACGCTCGCATCCTCGACGAGCGGACGCGGCCCGAAGTGGCGCACGCGGAGGCTCCCGAAGGCCGGCTGTCGGGGCTCGATCGTCAACCCGGCCGAGATGACGCGGTCGAGTGCCCCCGGAATGCGCGTGCCGGCCGGGCCAGCGTCGGTGAAGCGCGCTCGCGTGAACGCCAGATCCGCGTCAAGCGTGAGCCACGGTGTGAGCCGGGCATAGTTCGTCCACTCGATCCCCATCCGGCGGCTCGGGCGGCCCGCCTCGGTGGTGCCGGCGTCGCCGACGAACAGCAGCTCCGAGTCGATGCCGAGGTACCAGAGCGCGACGGTGGACTGGACGCCGCGGATGCGCACGGTGCGAATGCCGACCTCGGCGCCCTTCGCGCGAACGAGCGGCGTGACCCGTTCGGCCGGCTCGCCGGTCGCCGGATCGACCGTCATGACGGCGCCGCGCGCGTCATTGCTGTGGAAACCGGTCCCGAGGTTGACGTACACCTCCGTGCCGCTCCACGGCCCGACGATCGCACCGACCTTCGGGCTCACCAGCCCGGCGGAGCCCTCCCCGGAGTTCCGCGGATTGTCCGACGCAACCGAAAACTGGTAACGGTCCGCTCGCAGTCCGACGGTGGTGCGGAGGGCCCGCGTCCACTCGACTTCTGTCTGCGCATACACCGCCGCCATGCTCTGGGCCACCTCGTCCTCGCGCGTCGTCGAGATCCGCTGGCGACCCACCGTGCGATAGAGGCCTACGGGATCGAGCCAATCCTGCCGGACCTGGACACCGATGGCGCTCTCCGTGTGACGGCCGAGGAAACGTGTCAGCCGCCGATAGGTGACGCGTCCGCCCGCGGCGATTCGCCGCTCGGCCTGCTCGAACTGGTCGCCGTTGTCCGGATCGTCGAGGAAGTACGTGAAGTTGGAAAACAGCGTCAGGCGGTTGCGGAGCACGAAGCCCGTCGCACGCAGCGACGAGGATCCGTTCGAGCGGTGAAGCTCCGCGGCGAGGCTCTGCCGGTCCGCCGTGCCGCCGTCGCTGGGATCCAGCAGCCCGAACCGCGGAATCAGACCGCTCGCGATCGCGCGCGCGGGCACCTGATCGGTCGCGTCCCAGCCGGCCCAGTAGCCCATGCCGGTGAGCGAGAACAGGTTGCGATGGTCTCCGCGGCTGAACCGCACCACGCCGTTGACCTTCCGATAATCGTCCGGCCGCACCCACGGTCCGTCGTTGTGATTCAGCTCCAGCGCGGCCAGCAGATGTCCGCCTCCGACACGGGGCGAGGCGGCGCCAACGAGTCGCCGCCATCCGTCGCTGCCGCCGCTCAGGCGCAGCATCGGCCGATCGAGTTGCGTCACGTAGTTGATGTTGGCCGCGCCCGCCGCGGAGAAATCGCCTTCGTCCGCGAAGTACGGCCCCTTCTTGAACTGCACGCCGCTCACGAGCTCTGGAATCAGAAAGCTCACGTCGGCGTAGCCGTGCGCGTGCGCGCCGGTCGGCGTGTTCACCGGTACCCCCGCGACCATGGTCGAAAAGTCGGTCCCGTGATCCAGGTTGAAGCCGCGCAGGTAATACTGATTGGCCTTGCCTTCGCCGCTGTGCTGGCTCACGATGAGGCCGGGCACCGTTTCGAGCGCCTCGCCGGCACGCATGATCGGCCGCGCCTCGAATTGCGCGGCAGTCACCGCCCCCTGGCTGGCCGATGCGGCAATGCCCACGAGATGGGCCGCCGGATCGTCGACGTCCGCCACGTTCCGGAACGTGCGCGTTCCGGTGACGATGACGTCCGCGCTGAGCGACAGCGTCAGCACCGCATCGGCGGTCACGGAGGCACCGCTGGCAATGCTGACCGTTCGACGGTGCACGCTGAAATTGAGCAACCGGAAGGTGAGCTCGGCCTCGCCCGCCGGAACGGCGTCGAAGCGGTAGCGGCCGGCGTCGTCAGTCGTCGCCGTCAGCCCGCGGTTGTCCGCGATGAGCTCGATGGCCACGCCGGGAAGCGCCGCGCCGGTCTGATCGACGACGCGCCCAGCGACCTGACCGGTCGATTGCGCCCGGGCGGTCGAGGCGGAGAAGAGCATGATGGCGAGAAGAATCGTCGTCCCGGGTCGCATCGTGAGCCCCGCTGCAGGCGATCGAATGTAGATGAGTTACGCATCATCCGACGTGCGGCATGTTGTCGCATGGCTGCAGCCCGTGCGCGCGATCACGAGCATCGCGCTCTGGGCGGTGCTCGCCGTGGTCTGGGCATTTCCGCACCTCGATCTTTCGCTACGCGGGATCCGGCTCCTCGGATTGCCTGCGGCAATCTGCCGCACCCTGGTTGCCGTCACGGACGGCCGGCGCCGGAACGTCGCGCCTCGGTTCCTCGGCCTGTCGTTCGTATCCGACGCCGTGCTGCTCACCCCGCTGCTGGATGTCACCGGCGGACCCTTCAATCCGTTCATCGTGATGTACGCGGGATACGTGTGGGCCGCCGCGGTCGTCGCCTCGCGTGTCTGGGCAGCCGCCGTGCTGCTGGTGTCGCTGGCCGGCTTCGGGTGGCTTGTCGTCGATCACCTGCCGGCCGGGTTGATCGAGCACCACCGGCTCAATGACTTTCCCACGCACCTGTTCACGATGTGGTTCGCCGGCGCCGGGGTCGCCGAGCTGGTCGCGCACTACGTGGCGCGGGCGCGCGCGGCGTTCGCGCGTCAGCAGGCGCACGTCGACGAGGCGCGCGAGCGGGCGATGCGCAGCGAACGCCTCGCATCCTTGACGGCGATGGCCGCGGGCGCGGCGCACGAGCTCTCGACGCCGCTGGCGACGATTGCGGTCGCGGCGCGGGAAGTCGAGCGGAATGCGGAGCGCGTCGTCGACCCGCAGGCCGTGGGCTCGGCTCTCAGGGACGATGCCCGTCTGATTCGATCGGAGCTGGATCGCTGCGAGGCGATTCTGGACGGCATGAGCGGCCGCGCGGGCGCCGGGGTGTCAACCGCGCTGGAGCCGCTGGCGCCGGCCGCCATCGCACGCCTGGTTCAGGAACGGCTTCCCGACGAGCGACGGCAACGGCTCGATATCGAGATCGCTCCCGCCGCCCGGACGGCGTCAGCGACCGGTGCGGAGATGGTGCAGGCCATCTCGTCGCTGCTCACAAACGCGTTCGACGCCAGCGGGAGCGAGGACCGCGTCACGCTTCGATTCACCGCCAGAGACGGCATGGCGAGAATCGAAGTGCGGGACCGGGGCCCCGGCATGGCGGCGGACACGCTGCGGCGAGTCGGTGAGCCGTTCTTCACGACCAAAGAGCCGGGAAGGGGCCTGGGGCTCGGGCTGTTTCTCGCCCGCACCTTCGCCGAGCGATCGGGTGGTACGCTGGAGTTCGACGTCACCGGGGGCACAACGGCAATCCTCGAGATTCCGGCGCGCTCCGAGGACGCAACACGCGCAGGATGACAGAAGGCCGTTCGCTGTTGATCGTTGACGACGACGCGGTGTTCCGGGAGCGCCTCGTGCGGGCGATGCGCGATCGCGGATTCGAGGCCACCGGCGTGCCCGACCACCGGTCGGCGATCGACGCCGCGCGCGAGGAGAGTCCGGAGCTCGCGGTCGTTGACCTGCGGCTTCCGGGAGATTCGGGCCTGGCGGTCGTGCGCGACCTCAAGGCGCTGGATGCATCCACCGTGGTGGTGGTGCTGACCGGCTACGGCAGCATTGCCACGGCGGTGGAGAGCATCAAGCTCGGCGCGACGAGCTACCTGACGAAACCGGCGGATGCCGATCAGATCGTGGCCGCCCTCGACGGCACACAGCCGTCAGGCGAGACCCCGGCGCCGTCGCTGGCCCGGGTCGAGTGGGAGCACATCCAACGGGTCCTCGCCGATTGCGGCGGCAACGTCTCGCAGGCCGCGCGAGTACTGGGAATCCACCGGCGGTCGCTCCAGCGCAAGCTCGCGAAGCGGCCCGTCCCACGCTGAGTTCGACTCTCCGGCCTCCCGGCCGCTTCGCTGCACCGCGCGTCGCTCCCGCGGCCCGTCCCCACGCCGTCGTCGAGCAGGTCCGCCGGCCGGAGCTGCGGTAGGCTGGGGCCATGAGACCCTGGCTCGCGCTCGTCCTGTGCCTCCTCGGACTCGCGGAGGCGGCCGCCGACACCTACCCGAAGAACCCCGCGGTGGACGTGCTGCACTACCGCTTCGCCCTCGAGCTGCAGGATCAGGACGACCGCCTGTTCGGCACGGCGGAGGTCGACGTCCGCTTCGCCGGCAACGGCGAGACCTCGCTCCGCTTCGACCTCGTCAACCTCGACACCGCCACCGGACGCGGCATGACGGTGACCGGGGTCACGGCCGACGGCGCGGCTCTGCCCTTTGCGCATCGCGACAACGCGCTGACGATCGCGCTGCCGCGTCGCTTCGGAAGCCACGAGCGCCTGCGCCTGCGGATTGCCTACGCGGGCATACCGGCCTCCGGCCTGAAGATCGCGCTCAACAAGCACGGCGATCGGACGTTCTTCAGCGACAACTGGCCCGACAAGGCCCGGCACTGGCTGCCGACGGTGGATCATCCCTACGACAAGGCGACCTCCGAGATGATCGTGACCGCGCCGGCGCACTACCAGGTCGTCTCCAACGGCCTGCTCGTCGAGGAAACGGACCTCGCCGGGAACCGCCGCCGAACCCATTGGCGCCAGTCCGTGCCGATCGCGCCGTGGCTGTACGTGCTTGGCGTCGCGCGCTTCGCGGTCCAGCACGTGGACACGTTCCAGGGTAAGGCGATCCAGACGTGGGTGTACGCGCAGGACCGCGACGCCGGCTTCCACGACTTCGCCGTGCCTACGCGCGACGCGCTCGAGTTCTACTCCGCCCGGGTGGGACCCTTCCCGTACGAGAAGCTCGCCAACGTGCAGTCCAACAGCGTCAGCGGCGGCATGGAAGCGGCCAGCGCCATCTTCTACAGCGAATCGTCGGTCACCGGCGACCGCAGCGTGCGCTGGCGAAACGTCGTCATCCACGAGATCGCCCACCAGTGGTTCGGCAACTCGGTGACCGAGCGGGACTGGGACGATGTGTGGCTGAGCGAGGGGTTCGCCACCTACTTCACGCTGCTCTACATCGAGCACGCGTACGGCCGCGACGAGTTCCTGGCGGGACTCGAATCGAGCCGGCAGCGGATTCTCGAGTTCGACCGGAAGCAGCCCGAGTACCGCATCGTGCACGACAACCTCAGCGACATGTCGCAGGTCACGACCGGGCAGATCTACCAGAAGGGCGCCTGGGTGCTGCACATGCTGCGCGGCATCGTCGGCGACGAGGCGTTCTGGGCGGGGATTCGCAGCTACTACCACGCGCACCGGGACGGTCACGCGACGACGGCCGACTTCCGGGACGCCATGGAGCGGGCCTCGGGCCGGGACCTGCGCGGATTCTTCGAGCAGTGGCTGACGCGGGGCGGGCTCGTGCGCCTCGATGGCGACTGGCGCTATCGCCCCGACCGCGGCACCATCACCATCCGGCTGACGCAGCGCGATCGGGCGCGCCTCTTCGCGATGCCGCTGCAGGTCGGCGTCTACGCCCCGGGCAGCGCCACGCCGACCGTCACCACCGTGGAGCTGTCCAACGCGTCACACGAGTTCGAGATCGCGGTGGGCCAGCGGCCCGAGCGTGTGGTGCTCGACCCGCGCCACTTCGTCCTGATGGAGTCGACGTTCGTCGAAGCCAGACCGTGACTGCGTCTTACTGACATGGTAAGATAGTGCGCGTGGCGACGACGACGGTGTCATCCAAGGGGCAGGTGGTGATTCCACGCGCGCTGCGGGAGAAGCACCGGCTCACCCCAGGCACCCGCCTCGAGGTCACCGAATCCGACGAGGGTCTCGTGCTGACGCCCGTCAAGCCTGCGCGCTCGGCGCGGCGTCGGGCCGGATGGCGGGGACTGCGCGGCGCCGCGAAGGGCACCACCGCGCTGAAAGAGCACCTCGCCGAGCATCGCCGTGACGCGAAACGGTAGAGCGTGTCTCGACGCGTTCGCGTGGCTCGCATGGCTGCAGGACGAGCCGGGTGCGGCCGTCGTGCAGCGCTGGCTCGATGACGCCGAGGCCGGGCGCGCCGAATGCGTCACCTCGATCATCAACCTCGGGGAAGCGTACTACCGGCTGGTCCGTGTCGGCCGGCGCGACGAAGCGGAATCACTCTGGCGCATGGCGCTGCGGGGGACGCTGCCGGTGTCGGTGAAGGACGCCACCCGCCGACGGGTGCGCCGCGCGGCTGAGTGGAAGTCGAGGCATGCCATTGCCTATGCCGACGCGTTCGCCGTGGCAACAGCGGTGGAGTTCAACGCGATCCTCGTCACCGGCGACCCGGAGATCGAGTCCCTTGAAGGTGAAGAGGACCTCGAGGTGGAATGGCTGACCAGAAGGACCTGACGATTCGGACGCGCTTCGTATAATCGCCAGATGCGCATTCTGGCGCTCGCGATCTGCGTGGCGGGCGCAGCCCTGGCGACCGGTCTCGCGGCGACACAGCAGGCCGCCGGCGACGCTCCGCCCATCCTCGTGTCCCGCCACCTCGCGGAAGCCGAGGGCCTGAAGACCGGACAGATCGTCCGGCTGTCCCCCTCGCCCGACGGCCGCGACGCGCGACCGTTCACCATCCTCGGCCTCTACGAGCCCACGCCAAACCCGCTGCGGCTCGGCGTCGCGCCCCGAACGGCGCGGATGCACCTGCCGGACCTGCTGGACCTCATCCGCGAGCCCGACGGGGCCGCGGGCGCCGACTACGTCGAGGGCATCAACGTGCGGCTGGCCGACCCGGCAGACGCGCAGGCCTTCGCGCGCGACGTCGAGGCGCGCATGCCCGGCCTGTTCGCACAGGAGGCGGCCGGCGCCTCGGGTGCGGCGGGGCCCTTCGTCGTCCTGGAGCGGTTCCACCTGGCCATCGCCATGGTCACCATCTTCGCCTCCACCGTGTTCCTGCTGGCCCTCACCGTGATGGTCGTGGACGAGCGGCGCACCACGGTCGGCGTGCTGCGCCTCATCGGCCTGCCGGCCCCGCGCATCGTCACGCAGCTCTTCGTGGAAGGCGTGCTGATTGCGACGCTCGGCACGGCCTTCGGGCTTCTCCTGGCCGCTCTCTCGGAGCGCTTCATCAACGAGTTCTTCCAGTGGCGCTACGACACGGCGCTCGTGTTCGTCCGCATCACGCCGGGGGTGGCCGCGCTCTCGGCGCTCATCGCCGTCCCGCTGGGCGTCGGCGCCACCGTAGCCGCGTCGTATGGCCTGCTGCGGCGCAACGGGCTGAGGCTCGCGCGCCGATGAACACGCTGCTGTTTGCGTGGCGGTGCCTCGTGCGGCAGCCGGCCCGGGCCTCGCTCGGCCTGCTGGGCGTGGCGGCCATCGGCGCGCTGCTCTTCGACATGCTGATGCTGTCGAGCGGGCTGGTGACGTCCATGCGGGACCTCTTCGACCGCGCCGGCTTCGACGTGCGCGTGGCCACCACCGAGGAGCGTCCCGGCCTCGGCCCGCTGCTGCCCGAGGCTGACGCGGTCGTGGACGCCGTCGCCGCCACCAGCGGCGTGCGGTCGGCCTTCGCGCTCCGGATGGCGGATGCGGTCGTCGAGTCCGGCCCGCGGCGCGTGCGCGTGTCGTGGCAGGGCGTGTCGGGCCGCGGCGCGCGGCCGTGGACGGTGATTGAGGGACGCGATATCGCTGCGGGCGCCGAGGCGCTCGTGAACGAGAATACCGCGCGCAGGCTGGGCGTCGCACCCGGCGCGAGCATCGTGGCGCGACCGTCGTGCAGAGATGACCAGTCGCTGCCGCCCGTGACGCTGTTCGTCGCCGGCATCGCCACGTTCCCCTTCGACGCTGCACACACCGCCACCGTGGCCACCACGCTCGAGTTCGCGGCCGCGGCGTGCGGCGACGCCAGCGACCGATCGGCCGATATCATCATCGTGGCCACCGCCGATGACCAGCCGCGCGCGACGGTGGCCGCCGGCATCGCCAAGGCCGTGCCGCACCTGACGGTGATGACCAACGACGACATGGTGCAGCGGCTCGAGCGAGGCGGCTTCTCGTACTTCCGCCAGATCTCGTCGGTGCTCACCACCGTGACGCTGGCCTTCGCCGTGCTCCTCATCTCGGTGCTGCTCACCGTGTCGGTGAACCAGCGGCTGGGCGAGATCGCGGCGCTGCGCGCGCTGGGCTTCACGCGGTGGCGCGTGGTGGCGGACGTGCTCGCCGAGTCGGCGCTGCTCGTGGGCGGCGGCGGCCTGCTGTCGCTGCCGCTCGGGTGGGCGCTGGCCCAGGGGCTCGACGCCATCCTGAAGGGCATGCCGGGGCTGCCGGTGGCGGTCCACTTCTTCGTGTTCCGCCCGTCGGCGCTCGCGGTTCACTCCGGACTGCTGGCCGCGACGGCGATTGCGGCGGCGCTCTACCCCATGTACCTCGTGGCCCGCCTGCCCATCGCCGCGACCCTGCGCGACGAGGTGATCGGATGACCCCGTCGGTGGTCGTCGCCGAACGCGTCAGCCGCGTCTTTCCGATGCCGGCCGGGCCGGTCACCGCCGTGGACCAGGTATCGCTGCAGGTTGACGCCGGCGACTATATCGCCATTCAAGGACCGTCGGGGTGCGGCAAGTCCACGCTCCTCCACATGCTCGGCTGCGTCGAAACGCCCTCGTCAGGCACGCTGCGCTTCGGCGGAAGGGACGTCGCGGGCCTCTCGGACCGCGACCGGAGCCTCCTCAGGCTCGGGCACATCGGCTTCGTTTTCCAGCGCTTCTTCCTGCTGCCGATGCTCACCGCCGCCGAGAACGTCGAGCTGCCGCAGTCGGAAGCAGGCGCCGGCCGCGCGGAGCGCCGCGCGCGGACGCGCGAGCTGCTCGAGTACGTCGGGCTCGCGGCGCGGGCCGACCACCGGCCCTCGCAGCTGTCGGGCGGCGAGATGCAGCGCGTGGCCATCGCGCGGGCGCTGGCCAACCGCCCGCGGCTGCTGCTGGCCGACGAGCCCACCGGCGAACTGGATCACGCGACCTCCGAGCAGATCGGCGCGCTGCTCGACCGGGTGAACGCCGACGGCACGGCGCTCGTGGTCGTCACGCACGATCCCGCGCTGGCGGGCCGCGCCCGCCGCGTCCTCACGATGCGCGACGGCCGGGTCGTCCGAGAGGACACGCGATGATCGGCCGCCTCGCGGTGCGGTCGCTCACCGCGCACCCCATCCGGAGCGCCGTGCTGGCCGCCGGCTTCGGCGTCGGCGTGTCGGTCATGGCCATCCTGCTCGGCGTCGCGGAGGTGGTGCTCGACCAGGCGCGATCGCCCTCCCTCGTCGGCGGCGGCGACGTCGTGCTGCGCATCGGCCCCCAGGTCCCGGCGCGGCTGGTGCTGTCGGGCACGCTCCAGGCCGACGCGCTGCGCGATCGCGTCCTCGTCGCCGCGCCGTGGCACACCTCCGATCTCTTCCTCGTGAAGAACGACGGGACGACGGCGGCGCTCAGCGTGCGCGGCGGCATTCCGAGCCTGGAGCGCGCGCTGGGCGATCCGGAAACCGACACGGCCGGCTGGCAGGACACGGCGGCGGACGCGGCCTGGACGCGAGTGTCGCCGGCCGAGAGCCTGCGGCTCATCGACGCCTTTCATCCGGTGCCCGATGCGCCGGAGTGGGCCGACTCGTGGGCCGAGTGGCTCTACTTCAACGGACGCGCCGGCGGCGCGCAGTTCTATCTCACCTTTATGGTCGGCCCGCCCGACGCCGATGGTCTGCGGCCGGCCGGCGTGAGGCTGCAGCTCGATCGCGGCGGACGCATGGAGTCGTACAGCGCCTCGGCGAAGCTCACCCAGGCCGACGTGGATCGCGCGCCCGAGCTGTCCATTGCGGGCAACCACGTCCGTCTCGACGGGCTCCGCTACATCGTCGAGCTCGACCTCGCTGGCCGCGGCGGTGTGCGCGCGGCCGGCACGGTGACGATTGACGCGGAGCCCGGGCGCCTCCTGCCGCCCATCCAGATCTCCGGCGCGCGGGGATGGCTGACCGGCTACGTCGTGCCGGTCATGTCGGGCCGGCTGGGCGGCGCACTGCGCGTGGGCGGCGCCATCGTGTCATTCGCCGGCGGCACCGGTTACCACGATCACAACTGGGGGTTCTGGCGCGGCGTGTCGTGGCAGTGGGGCCAGGTGCAGCACGGCGGCCGCTCGTTTCTCTACGGCCGCGTGTTCCCGCCGCCCGAGGCGGCCGATGCCGAGCGCCTGCCCGGATTCCTCGGCGTGCTGGGCCCCGACGGCCCGCAGGGCTTCGCCACCAACGTGCGCATCACCGAGCAGAACGACGCGCGCGGGCTGCCGCAGGCCATCCTGGTGCGCGGCCGCGGCCCGACCGTCGACATCACGCTGCACTTCGACGTGCAGTCGCGCGAGGTCACGCGCATGCCCGAAGGGCCACTCGCCAACAACGTGGACTTCCTGCAGATGCGGGGGACCTACACGGTCAGCGGACGGGCGGGCGACGAGCGCGTGGACTTCACCGCACCCGGATCCGCCGAGACGTTCCGCAGCACGGAGGGCGCGCATCCGGGCGCGCGCGCCCCCGTTCCGGAGGCTCTCAGGCGCGAACCGCGACGCTGACCACGCGCGGGACCGATCTGGTCCTCAGACGGTGGTGAAGCCCTGCTCGGCAAAGTGCGGGTCGAAAGCGAAGGCGCGCGTGATCTGGCTCGCGCGCATGACCTCGAAACTCGTCCAGTCCGTCAGGCTGACCGCCCGGCGGTCGGCGGCGACGAGCGCGGCGATGGCGCGCCGGTAGAGCGGTTCGTCCACCCAGATCACGTCCAGCGCCGGGATGACGAATTGGTGAAACGTCCGCACCGCGGCGACTCCCGCACGGGCCTGCAGCAGCGCGATCGTCTCCTGCAGGACGAACGACGTGGTGACAAGGCCGGCACCCTGCTCCTGCAGCGTGCGGAGCGCCTGCCTGGCCGCCTCGTGCCGCGCGTCCTCAGCCACCAGCAGCGCGTAGAGGCCTGACGTATCGGCGAAGGTGGTCGTCAAGGCCGGTAGTTGTCGGCCAAGACGACGTCGTGGTTGACCGACACGTCGGTCCGGCCTTCCGCGTCGTGACAGGCGCCTGCAGCTCTCCACAGCGCATCCCATCGAGCCGACCGCTCGCTCTCGGCAAGCAGATGGTCGACGCCTTCCCGGACGAGCTGGGCGAGCGACTGCTGGCGCGCGGCCGCCAACTTGCGGAGGCGGTCGTACTGCTCAGGTTCGAGCTGAATCTGGGTCCGAATCATGACATCATGATAGCGTATAGACGATGTCATGATGTAGGCTGGTCTAAGTGGCCAGCGACAGGGCGCGGTCCAGGTCCTTCCACAGGTCTTCCACGCCCTCGATTCCCACGCTCAGCCGCAGCAGCGACGGCGGCAGGTGCTCCTGCCCCGCAATGGCGGCGCGGCGCTCGATGGTGGACTCCACCGCGCCCAGGCTCGTGGCGTGCTGGATGAGCCGCACGCTCCGGCACACCGCATCGGCGGCGGCCGCATCACCGCGGACGTCGAACGAGACGATGGTGCCGAAGCCCTTCAGCTGACGCCGGGCGGCCACGTGCGTCGGGTGGCTCGGGAGTCCCGGGTAGCGCGTCACCGCCACCTGCGGGTGCCTGGCAAGGCGCTCGGCCAGCGTCATCGCGTTCTGCTGGGCCCGCTCCAGCCTGAGCGCCAGCGTGCGCGCACCGCGCACCGCGAGAAACGCCTCGAGCGTCCCCGGCGTTGCGCCCGTCAGCTCCCGCGCGTGTCGGAACGCGGCCAGCCGGCTGGCGTCGCGCACGGTGACGACGCCGCCGAGCAGGTCCGAGTGGCCGCCGATGAACTTCGTCACCGACTGCATCGACACGTCCGCGCCGAGCGCCAGCGGCCGCTGGTTGAGCGGCGTCGCGAACGTGTTGTCCACGCCCAGGATGGCGCCGGGCTTTCGGGGCGCGGCGCAGATGACGTCCACGTCGCCCACGGTGAGCAGCGGATTCGACGGCGACTCCAGCCAGACGAGGTCGGCGACGCCGCACAGCTCGACCCAGCGCGCCGTGTCGGTCACGCCCACTCGCTGCACCTGCCATCGGCCGTTCCGCTCGCCCGCGTGCGCGAGCCCGGCCACGCCCTGATAGCAGTCGTCGGGGAGCGCGACCAGGGATCCGGTGGGGAGCTGATCGAAGATCGCGGCAATTGCCGCCATGCCGGAGGCGAACGCGACGGAGGCGCCGCCCTCGAGGCCGCCGACGATGTCCTCCAGCGCTTCCCACCCGGGCGTCCCGTCGTCGCGCGAATACGCGCGGCTGTCGCCCAGCACGAAGTTGGACGCCGGCACCGGCGGCACGTTCAGCGGCGACCCCGGCCGCCGATCGCGTCCTGCCGAGACCAGCCACGAGTCCACCGAGCCGTACTCGTCCGCGCTATGTCGGGTCGTGCGCATCGGCATCATGGTACTTCAGGCGCGACGCTCGGCTGGGAACCGGCGTGAGCGCGGTGGTCACGACGCCGCGACGGGCGCCGGCTCTCGCTCCAGCTCCTTGGCGGCGAACTTGAAATAGAAGTCGGCCGGGATCCCGCGCGACTCGCAGAAGCGTGCCAGGAAGGCCGGCACGCCGGTCGCGAGATCGCGCTCCGGCTGTTCAATCCATGCGCGGATCAGGTCCGAGAAACGCACGCCGGGCTCGCGCGTGAGCGTGCGGACGACGTGCAGCTTCTGCAGCGCGGGCACGACCTCGGTAATCTCGGCCGACCACGCCATCTCCCGCGCCGACATCGTGGAATGCTCGATCGCGTAGTACGGCGCGTGGGTCTCGTACCGCAGGCCGAACTGCGCGGCCTTCTCGCGCAGCTCGGTGCCCGGCAGCACGAGCAGCCGGAAGGCGTTGAGATGAAACGGACGCAGATCGTAGGCGAAGTCGAGCGACCGCCAGAACGACTCCATCGTGTCGCCGGGCAGGCCGTAGATGAGCTGCAGCTCGGTCGGAACGCCCGCCTCGCGCAGCCAGCGGACCCCGTCGAGAAAGGGCTGCAGGCGCAGGCGCCGCTCGATGCCTGCCAGCGTCTCGCTGTCGGTGGACTGGAGGCCGACCTCCACGTACTCGAACCGCGCCGCCTTCATCAGCCGGGCGAGCTCCTCGTCCACGAACTCCGCCCAGATCTCCGCCATGAACTTCGTGCCGTGCGGGTTGCTGGCGGCGATGAACCGGCAGATGTCCTTGGCGCGCTCCTTGTTCAGGTTGAACACGGGATCGAGGAAGTAGATCCACGGCACGCCGCGGTCGAGCCACAGCTTCAGCTCCTGCTGCACCCGGTCGATCGGGAAGCGCCGGTTGCGGAGCGTGAAGCCCTTGTTCTCGAAGCAGAAGTTGCAGCGGAACACACAGCCGCGCTGCGTTTCGAGCTGGATCGTCTCACGCCCCTCGAAGGATTCGAGCACGTTCCCCAGATGCGGGGACGGCAGGTCGTCCAGCACCTGCAGCGGCGCCGTGCCCTGATCGACGACGGCCCCGTTGCGCCGGACGACGATGCCCGGCACATCGTCGATCGGCCGGCCGGCGAGCCATCGATCGCCGAGCACGCCGATGACCGGCTCGCCTTCGCTCTTGACGATGAGGTCGAGGGCGGGATGCGCCGCGAGCACCTCGGCCGCCACGGACCCGACGTCGGGTCCGCCGGCGATGATCGTCGCGGACGACAGCGCGCGCCTGACCTCGGCGGCCGCGGCCAACAGGTCAGAGGAGTTCCACAGGTAGCAGGAAAGGCCGTATACATCGGCGCGCCGGGCGATGAGCGCGCGGGCCACCTCCGCGGGCGTCACCGGCAGCTCGAACTCGACCATCTCGACGTCGTCACGGTGGAAGCCGGCCGCCAGCAGGCGCGCTTTCAGGTACATGAGCGCCAGGGGCGCGAACTCACGGTAGTGCGCGGTGACGAGACAGATGCGCATGTGCGGGACGGCCCTGCGCCACCGATTCTATCGCCCGGGCGGCAGGTCCGGTCCTGTCGTTGCCGGTGTGGCCTGGAACTCGAGTCGCACCGCGACCGTCCAATAGGCGTAGACAATCTACTACCCCATGCTGCTGCCCATCCACGTCGTCGCCGGCGGGCTCGCCATCGTGCTGGGCGCCATCGCGCTCCTCGTCAGGAAAGGCGGAACCGTCCACCGCCGCGCGGGGGTGCTGTTCGTCGGCGCCATGCTCGTGATGGGCTTCAGCGGCTCGCTGCTCGGGTTCCGGAAGAGCGCCACGGACCCGAACATCGCGGCCGGCTTCATGACGGCGTACTTCGTGGGCACGGCGCTGACGACGGTGCGACCCGCGTCGGCGTGGACGCGCCGCGTCAACGGGGCGGCGCTGGCGATTGCGGTCGGACTGGTCATCCTGGGCGCCCTGCGCGGCGTGCAGGCGTTCAACAGCCCGCGTGGGCTGCTCAACGGCGTGCCGTTCCAGATGCACGTCTTTCTCGCCGGGGTCATCGCGCTCGCGGCGGCGGGGGACGTCCGCGTCCTCCGCGGGGGCATGCTGCGCGGCGGACCGCGCCTGGCGCGGCACCTGTGGCGCATGTGCTTCGCGCTCTTCATCGCCGCCGGATCGTTCTTCTCGATTCGCGATCGCGTCGCCACCGTCCTTCCCGAGCCGCTGACGACGGCGCCCATGCGGGCGCTGCCGATTCTGCTGGTGTTCGGCGCGATGTTCTACTGGCTGTGGCGGGTTCGCGGCCGCCGGCCGCTGCCAGGCGGGCGGTCGTAGCAGCCGCTCGCGGACCCGCCTCGAGCCCGGGCAGTCGGTCGTCGCGCCTTGCCACTTGGGCACCGCGCACCGGCATCTGGTCGCACTTCAGCCTGGACGCGCCGCTAGAATGTCCGTGATGGCAGCCGGCGTTCCCCTCGCCCCGGTGGCGTGGCCCTACCCGATCGAGTACGACCGCACCGAGCACCAGGACGCGGACGTCCTCGTCATCGGCGGCGGCGCTTCCGGCTGCTTCGCCGCCATGGGGGCCGCCAGCCGCGGGGCGCGCGTCATCCTCTGGGAGAAGGCCGCCACCATGACCTCCGGCGCCATGGGCTCGGGCTGCGACCACTGGGAGATGGCGGCCACCAACCCGTGCTCGCGCGTGTCGCCCGAGGAGCTGGCCGACGCCATGGTGCGGATGCACCACGGCTACAACAACGGCATCTCGCACTACATCGAGTCGCGCGAAGGCTGGGACCGGCTGCTCGACCTCGAGCGGTTCGGCGCCAAGATCCGCGACACGGCGGACGAGTTCAAGGGCGCCGAGTTCCGGGACGACGCGACGAAGCTGATGTTCGCGTACGACTACGTGAATCGCTTCACCCTGCGCGTGTGGGGCACCACGTTCAAGCGCGCGATGTACCGCGGCGCCAAGATCATGCGCGCGCGCGTCGTCGATCGCACGATGGGCGCGGGGCTGCTCACCGAGGGCGGCCGCATCGGCGGGCGGGTTGTCGGCGCCGTGGCCATCAACGGCCGGACGGGGCGCTTCACCGTGTGCCGCGCGAAGGCGGTGGTGTTCTGCATGTCCCGGCCCACGCGCCTCTGGCTGTTCGCGCCGGGCGCGACGGGCATCTCGGAGTTCCGCCCGCCGCAGTGCACCGGCGACGGCCACGCCATGGCGTGGCGCGTCGGCGGGCAGTTCACCATGCTCGAGAAGTCGCTGCGCGGCGAGTGGTCGGGGCTGCGGAGCTTTCCGCCCTACAGCACCGGCAACAACCACAACACCTGGTACGCGTGCACGATGGTGGATGCCACGGGGCGGCCCATCCCGTGGCTCGATCGCGACGGCCGCGAGCTCGCGACCGTCGGCGACCGCTATCGCCCGGCGCCGGGCCAGAAGTTCTTCATGAAGGGCGGCGGCGAGCCCGATTTCCCGTTCTACGAGTTCCAGGGTCCCGAGACCATGCCGGTCAAGGAGGCTGTGCGGCGCGGCTACAAGCTGCCGTTCTTCGCCGACCTCACCGCGATGCCCGAGATGGAGCGCCGGGTCATCTGGGGCATGATGGTCGGCAACGAGGGCAAGACGCGCACGCCGGTCTACGCCGCGTACACCGAGGCGGGCTTCGATCCCGCGCGCGACGTGCTCCAGAGCTACGGCGACGGCTGGCGCTCGGGCCAGTTCCTGCCGCAGGAGCGCCAGTTCTTTGGCATCCCCGGCGGCATGGTCAACGACTGGCGCCTGATGACCAACCTGGAGGGCCTCTTCGCCGGGGGCGACGTCCTGTTTGCGTCCGACTGCGTGGGCCACGCGGCGGCGACGGGCCACTACGCCGGCCGGCACGCGGCGGCCTACGCGGCCGCGCACGGCGACGTGACGGTCCACGAGCCCCAGGTGGAGGCCGAGCGCGCGCGGCTCTACGCGCCGCTCGCGCGCGAGACGGGTGTGAGCTGGCAGGCGCTGGCCGAGGCCATCACGCGCGTGATGCAGAACTACTGCGGCGCCGTGAAGAGCGACGACCTGCTCCACGAGGGGCTGCGCGGGCTCGACGAGCTCTGGCAGAACGAAGCGCAGGCGCTCGTCGCGCGCAACCCGCACGACCTGCTGCGCGCGCAGGAGACGCTGAACGTGCTGACCAACGCCGAGCTGGTCATCCAGTCGTGCCTCGCGCGCAAGGCCAGCTCGAAGCCGCTGCACTTCGTGCGCCTCGACTACCCCGACCTCGACCCGCCCGAGTGGCACCGGTTCATCACCGTGCACCGCGATGCCACGGGCGTGCGGGTGGGATCGCTCCCCATCGACTACTACGGCGACTTCGCGACCAACTACGAAGCGCACAACGCCGACTACGTGCCCACGGAGGCCGCGCGATGAGCCACAAGGTGTTCGCCATCGCCGATCAGGCCATCGTCGATCCCATCACCATCGTCCCGGAGCTCTGCACGGGCTGCAACCTGTGCCTCCACGTGTGCCCGGTGGATCTGTTCCTGCCGAACGAGGAGAAGGGCGGCCCGCCGCTCGTGCTGTACCCGGGCGAGTGCTGGTACGAGGGGAGCTGCGTGGACGTCTGCCCGGAGCCGGGAGCGATTCGGCTGAACCGTCCGCCGGCGATGCGCGTGAACTGGAAGCCGAAGGCCGATCTGGGTCGCCGCGAGCCCTGACGCCGCCGCGCGGGCCCAGACGCCGTCGCACGCGTTCTAATCGTAGGTTAGGCGGGCCGCGTCGCCCGGCTCACGCCGACAAACACCACGGCCGAGACCGCGAAGGCCACGAGCAGCGCCAGGTCGACATTGAAGAGGCCCTGGAACGGGCCGGGCACGCCCGCCGCGAACGCCGTGAGGCCGATGGCCCCTCCGGCGAACATGGCGGCAAACGCTCCCTGCCGCGTGGCGCCGCTCCAGAGCAGGCCGCCGAGCAGCGGCACCAGCATGCTGCCCATGTACGGGTAGTTGAAGATGATGATGGTGTCGAGAATGCCGCGCGCCTGGAGCGCCACCGCCACGCCGAGCACGAGCGACACGCCGACCGACAGCCGCGCGTAGAGGGTCGCCTTGGGCAGGTCCTCGAGCTCGCGATCGGGGTGCAGCACCTTGTTGTAGAAGTCCCGCGAGAAGCAGCCCGCCAGCGAGATCAGCAGCGCGTTGGCCGTCGACATGGCCGCGGCCAGCAGCGCCGAGATGACGATGCCGCCCAGGAGCGGTGGAAGGGTCGTGGCTACCACGTGCGTGAGCACGCCGCCGGCCGCGACGTCTGGAAAGGCCGACCGCCCCGCCGCGCCGACGAGCGAGGCCGCGAAGGCCACGATCATCGTCAGGATGCCGGCCAGGATGCAGGCCCAGCGCGCGATGTCGCCGGTTCTGGCCGCCTGGTAGCGGATGAAGGCGTCGTAGGACACCGCAATCGAGAACAGGAACGGCGTGATCAGGAACACCGCGCGCGAGCCCATCCCCTCGGGGATGAACGGCGTCGAGAGCACGCGCACGACCTCGGCGCCGTCGACCTGCCCGAGCGCGGCCAGCGCCGTGAGCGGGATGCCGACGAGGATGATCGACACCTGGAAGAAGTCGGCAAACACCACGCCCCACATGCCGGACAGCACGTTCGAGAGCAGGATGACGGCGCCGACCACGAGCACCGCCTGCGCGAAGGTGAGGCCCGTCGCGGCCGCGAGCACGGATCCGGCCGCCATCATCTGGGCCGCGAAGATGCCCAGCAGGCTCGGGATGTTCGAGAGCCACGCCCACGTGCGCACGCTGCGCCGCTCGCCGTACCGCGCCGCGAAGAAGTCGATCGGGACGATGCCGCCGAGCATGCGCATTTTCCGCGCGGCGACGAGCCCCGCCAGCACGAGGCCGGCGCCACAGCCGAGGCCGTACCAGACGCCCGGCCAGAGTCCCGACTGCGCGCCCGTCTCGGCTCCGCCGAGGACGACGCCCGCGCCGATCTGAACGGCGGCGAGCGAGGCGGTGCTGAGGGCCAGGCCCAGATTGCGGCCGGCGATGAGGTAGTCGGAGATGCGCCGGATGCGCGCGCTCAGGAGCGCGCCGGCGATCAGGGTCCCCAGCAGGTAGAGGACGACAACCCCGATGAGCATCGGCAGAGCATACATCCGCGCGGGCGCCCGCCCGCGCGGAGGCGGCGCATCCAGGCGCGGCACGAGCGGGATTGGCGCGGGCAGGGGCCGGCGGGTGCAGGAGACCTCGGGTTGACGTCGGGACGCTTAGGGAGTATGTCTAGACATATGCGAACCACGGTGCGGCTGGACGATGCGCTGCTGGCGCGCGCGAAGCGCGAAGCCGCCCGGCGGGGGGTGACGCTGACCTCGCTCATCGAGCGCGGGCTGCGGCTGGTGCTGGCCGGGCCGCAGAAGGCCCGGCCCCGGGAGCGCGTGGAGCTGCCGGTGTGCCGCGCGGGCGGGGGCACGCTGCCAGGCGTCGACCTCGACGACGGCGCCGCGCTCCTCGACATCCTCGAGGGGCGGCGGTGATTCTCCCGGACATCAACGTCCTGCTCTACGCGTTTCGGGACGACAGCGCGGATCACCCGCGCTACCGGGCCTGGCTCGACGGCGTGGTCAATGGCGACGAAGCGTACGGCATGTCGCCGCAGGTGCTGTGCGCGGTCATCCGGCTCGCGACGCACCCGCGCGTCTTCGCGAGACCGAGCCGGCTGGAGGATGCGCTGGCCTTCGCGCGCGTGCTGCTGGAGCAGCCGCATGGCACCGTCATCGCCCCTGGGGCCCGCCACTTCGAGCTGTTCCTGGACCTCTGCCGCGCCTCGGCGGTCACCGGCAACCTGGTGCAGGACGCGTGGTTCGCCGCGCTCGCGCTCGAATCGGGCTGCGAGTGGGTGACCACCGACGGCGACTTCGCGCGCTTCCCCGGCCTGCGCTGGCGTCGGCCGTTCTGATCGCCGGGGGCCGGCGCCGGATGGACTCCGCGCGCGCGAGGCAGCCCGAGGAGCCGCCTACGACTGCCATGACGGCCCTGGTCCGCCGGCGGGCGGGCTCCGGAGACCGGTGCGCGTCCGGTCAGCCCGCAATCTCGACGACGATGCGGTCGCGTCCGGCGCGTCCGGCAGCGCTCAGCACGAGTCGCGAGCCGTGGTCTTCTTCGAGTGCGAACGGGGCGAGGTTGGCGCGCCTCAGGTCGGCGGCCGCGGCCGCCGGCAGACGCACGACCAGATGGTACCGATCCTCGTGAGTCCATGCGCCGGACGCCCACTCGACGATGGCGCCGCCGCGATCGGCCAGCCATCGCAGGGCGTTCCGGTATTCGCGCACGTAGACCGGCCGCCAGGCGCGCGGCACCTCGTTGGCCTCGTAGTACAGGAACTCGATGGGACTCTCGACGAGCGGTGCGGGCAGCGACACGATGCCGGTGTTCTGCAGCTCCACCCGGGCCAGCGCGGGAAGCCCGGCAAGTTCCAGCGGCAGGGCTGACAGCGGATTGCCGGCGATCCAGAGGTTGGCCAGCCGCGTGAGCCTGCCGATCGTCGGCGGCAGACTCGTCAGCCCGCTCTCGCTGAACTGGACAAGGTCCAGCATCTCGAGATCGCCCAACTCGGCCGGCGCGTCGCCGAAGTTTCGCGCGGCGATGACGAGCGCCGAGATGCGATCCAGGGGCGGACGCCCCGTGGAGGCGACGTCCCGAATGAACGCCGCCAGCATGTCCCCGGTCACCCGCGTCGACGCGTTGCGGAGCGTGAGCGCGCCGTCGCCGCGCGGCTCGAACCAGAAGAGCCGCTCGAGGCGCTCGTCGGTGTAGCCGTACCCGACGCCGGACTGGCTGTCGTGATCCCAGGTGTAGGCGAAGTGCGCGCCGCACGCCGGGCACCGCCGTAGCTGGTCCCATCGCGGGCCCGACACGACCTCGAGGCGCGCGGCCTCGGCGGGAAACGAGTCTGGATGATGCAGCGTATCGACGGTGATGAGATCCGGGATGGCGCCGCACGTCGAGCAGGCCAGCGCGGTCGGGCTCACGGCCATGGCACAGCATAGCCGAAGGCCCGACCGCGGTTGGCCGCCTTACTGCTGCGGCGACGGGCGAACGGTGGGGTACTTGATGCCGAGCTGGTCGAGGTACGTGGGGTACTTCTCAGGGTCGTAATAGAACTTCCGCATCGGCTCGCGGTACCGGCGAAGGATGTCCTCGTTGAGGTGAATCGCCGGAGGCATGTCCTTGGTCAGGAACGGCACGTACTTGACGTCCTTGGTCTGCACGTTGCGGAAGTAGTCCCACGCCGCCGACACAATCTGCGGCTTCGTCACGAGATCGAGCACCGTCATGGCCAGCACCTTCGCGCCCGCGACGACGCCCTTGTGGGCAATGGGCGTGGCGCTGGCGATGGCGCTCGACCAGTTGTGGCCCGGCAGCCCTGGGATGTTCGCCGGATAGCGCAGCGTCACGGTCGGCACGTTCCACGAGATGTCGCCGATGTCGTCGGAGCCGCCGCCGGTGTTGTCCTCGTTGCGCACGGGACCCTGCAGCTCGGCGAGCTTCACGGCGAGCCCGTCCGCGCGCGCGTTGCCCAGCTCGCGCTGGACGGCCCGCGCCAGCGTCTGATCCGCCTCGCTCCAGGCCGGCAGGCCGACCTTCTTGATGTTCTCGTACACGGTCTCGGCGATCACCTTGTTCATGTGCTGGGGATAGGCCGTGCCCAGCACGCGCGACGTCCAGGTGGTGCCCGTCATGAGGGCCGCGCCCTCCGCCATCTTGTTGGCCGCGTCCCAGAGCTGCTGGATGTGTTCGCGGTCGTTCTCGCGGAGGTAGTACCAGACCGAGGCGGTGCGCGGCACCACGTTGGGCTGATCGCCGCCGTTGGTGATCACGTAGTGGGAGCGCTGCGAGATGCGCAGGTGCTCGCGGCGGTAGTTCCAGCCGGCGTTCATCAGCTCCACGGCGTCGAGCGCCGAGCGGCCGCGCCACGGGGCACCGGCGCTGTGCGCGGTCTCGCCCTGGAATGTGTACTCCACCGACACCATCCCGTTGCCGCCGCCGTCGCCCCACGACACGCTCAGGTTGTTGCCCACGTGCGTGAAGAGCGTGACGTCGACGTCCTTGAAGAGGCCCTCGCGGATGTACCAGGCCTTCGTGGCCAGCTGCTCCTCGGCCACGCCGGGCCAGAGCATCAGCGTGCCCGGCAGCTTCTCGCGCTCCATGATGCGCTTCACAGCCAGCGCCGCCACGATGTTGAGCGGGACGCCCGTGTTGTGGCCCTCGCCGTGCCCGGGCGCGCCCTCGAGGATGGGATCGCGGTAGGCGACGCCCGGCTTCTGCGAGGCCTGGGGAATGCCGTCGATGTCCGACCCGATCGCAATCACCGGCTTGCCGCTGCCCCACGTGGCGATCCACGCCGTCGGGATGCCCGCCACGCCGCGCTGCACCGTGAACCCGTACTGCTCCAGCTTGCCGGTGAGGTATCGGGAGGTCTCGAATTCCTGAAAGCCAAGCTCGCCGAAGCTGAAGACGGAATCGACCATCTCCTGCGCCAGCTTGGACATCTCGTCAACGCCCCTGACGGCGTCGGCCTTGTACGCCTCGAGCCGCGCGTCGGTCTGCGCGAGCGCCGGGACCGCCCCGAGCACCAACCACACTCCTGTCGTCACAAGCCATCGTGCGCGCATCGTGGATCCTCCGTGAGCGGGGCGATTGTATTACGCCCGCCCGCTCAGGGCCTCCCGCACCCGGCGGGCCTGCCAGAGGTGGCGCCGGTCATGCGCGGCAATGACGTGCAGCCCCGTCGCGAGCCTGAACCGCACGCCGGGAACGAACGGGTTCGGGAAGCGGATGCGGCTCAGGTCGAGAGTGGCGTAGGAGCGGATGAAGCGTCGAACCGCCTCCTGCGAGGCAAAGAACGCATCGACCGCGTCGGCTAACGGCGGTGCCTGCCGGGGACGGATGAGACGCGGAGCCTTCGACCGGTAGATGCGCCGCGGCGGTGGCTCCAGCGAGCGCACGAACCACCGGCCGATCACGCCCGGGCGCGCGGGGCCTCGGCGTGCACGCCCGGCCGCCAGGGCGCGGGCAGCCGGCGGGTCCATGGCCGCCAGGTAGACGCGATTGGCGGTCGCAAGGTGGTCGAGACACTCCGCAACGCTCCAGGCGCCCGGAGCCGGACGCCACGCGCCCTCTTCGGGGCTGAGCCCCTCGACCAGCGCCCGCGCGTCCCGATCGATGGCGTTCAACGCGTCGACCAGAACCTGCAGCTCGTTCGGAAGGTCTCCCATCTGCCATACCGTAGAGTATGGCAACAAGGCTTGTCAATACTATCAAGTATGGAAACAATAACCCCGTGGCACAGAAGGGAACCGGGGCCCCGCGGCTCGGCGAGCCCACCCTGACAGCGGCCGACTGGGTGGAGGCGGCGCTGCAGCTGATGGCCGAGAAAGGCGTGCGGGCCTTCACGATCGATGCGCTCGCGCGGCGGCTCGGCGTCACCAAGGGCAGCTTCTACTGGCACTTCAAGAACCGCGCGGCGCTCGTCGACGCGGCGCTCAGACGATGGGAGGCGCAGGCCACTCGCGACACCATGAGCAGTCTCGACGCCATCCCCGACGTCCGGCGCCGGCTGGAGCTGATGCTCGCCGCCGCGTCGCGGCCCCCGCGCGCCCGCTCGCTGTATGCCGCGCTGGCGGAGGCGGCCGACGATCCCGCCGTCGGGTCGGCGCTCACGCGCGTGGCGTCGGCGCGCGTGGACTACCTCGTCACCTGCTACCGGGAGCTCGGCGTGCCCGAGCCGCTGGCGCGGTCGCTCGCCGTGCTGGTGTATGCCGCCTACCGCGGGCTCGTCCAGCTGGCGCACGAGGCGCCCGCGACGCTGCCCTCGAACTGGGAGTCGTACGCGGAGCTCGTGCGCAACGCGTTCCTCCCGGCGCCTCCCCGTCGGGGCTGAGCAAGCGCGGCGGCCATGCTCCGCCGCGCCGCGGCGGACGACGAGCGGCACGCGGTAGCATGGCGCCATGAAGCCGCTCGTTGCCGCAGCTGTGCTCGCCCTCACCGCCTCGCTGGCGCCGGCGCCGCTGCCGGGCCAGGCTCCCACGCAGGCGCCCGCGCCGCCACCGGCCACCGACATCTACCTGGTGCCGCTCGCAAACGGCCTCCAGTCGATGCGCGCGGCCACGCCCGTGCCCGTCTCGACGGCAGCCGGCTACGACAACCAGCCGCACTTCAGCGCCGACGGCACACGCCTCCTCTTCGCCGCCAACAGGGACGGCAGGCAGATCGACCTCTACGCCTGGGACCGCGCCGCAGGCCGGGTCGTGCAGATCACGCACACGCCCGAGAACGAGAACTCGCCCACGTATCTCCCAGCCGGCCTTGGCGACGCGGGCGGCTTCAGCGTCGTGCGCACCGAAGCCAACAAGGCGCAGCGGCTCTGGCGTTTCGACGCGGCCGGCGGCAACCCGCACGTCGTCCTGCCAGCCATTCAACCCGTCGGCTACCACGCGTGGATCGACGCCGACCGCGTCGCCCTCTTCGTGCTCGGTCAGCCGGCGACGCTGCAGCTCGCGTCCGTGAAGACCGGCAAGGCCGAGGTGGTCGCCGAGGGCATCGGCCGCTCGCTGCACCGCGTCCCCGGCACGCGCCGCGTCAGCTTCGTCCAGCGGGAGTCCTCGGGCGAGTTCTGGATCAAGCAGATCGACCTGGACACCCGGGCCATCGACCGGTTGGCACGAGCCGTCGAGGGCAGCGCCGACCGCGACATGGCCTGGATGCCCGACGGCGGGACGATGCTGATGGCCAGCGGCACGCGGGTGCACGCGTGGACCATCGGCGGGAGCGGCTGGACCGAGGTGTACGACGCGGCTGCCTACGGCCTTGGCGCGGTCTCCCGCATCGCCGTCGCGCCCACCGGCGACGCCATCGCCCTCGTCGTCGCCGAACCCCCGCGCTGAGCGGTCTGCGGGCAGGCTCCCCGAGCAGTGCCACGTCCCGCAGCACCGGCGGGGATGCGGCCGGGGGCGGGAACAAGACGTAGAGTGTCTACGTCTCATTCCCACATGAGCCCCCGCACGCCCAGGACCGACCCCGACCGCCGTCTCGAGCTGCTCCAGGGCACGCTCGACATGCTCATCCTGCGCACGCTCTTGTCTGGGGCGCGGCACGGGCATGGTATCGGCCAGGCCATCCGCCGCCGGACCGACGAGCTGCTGCAGGTCGAAACCGGCTCGCTCTATCCGGCCCTCCATCGCCTCGAGAAGCGCGGGTGGCTCAAGTCGACGTGGGGCGTCAGCGAGGCGAACCAGCGCGCGAAGTACTACGAGCTGACGCCGGCCGGGCGCGAGCAGCTCGTGCGCGAGCAGGAGCGGTGGACCGAGCTCGTGACGGCCATCGGCCGCGTCATGAACCCGGCCCACGGGGAGTAGCGCTCATGCGCCCGGACGAGCGCGATCTGGACGACGAGATCCGGGGTCACCTCGCGCTCGCCATCCAGGAGCGCGTCGAGCGCGGCGAGGATCCGGACGCCGCTCGCCGGGCGGCGCTCGCCGAGTTCGGGTACGTCGGGGCCACGCGCGAGTCGATGCGCCGCGTGTGGACGTCGCGGTGGTGGGAGGCGGCCGGCGCGCTCGCGCGGGATCTGCGCCTGGCCGCGCGCGCTCTCGCCAGGGTTCGGGGACTCGCGGCCACGGTCGTCGTCACGCTCGCGTTCGGCATCGGGGCGAATGCCGCGATCTTCAGCGTCGTGCGGGCCGTCCTCCTCGAGCCGCTGGTCAACCGCGACGAGAGCCGGCTGCTCTACATCCGCCAGCAGGCGCCCGGCGCCGGCACCGACAACCTGACGTTCTCGGTCCCCGAGATCGGCGACCTTCGAACGCGCGTCACCACGATCGGCGCGTTCGGCGAGTTCTCCACGGTGGAGTTCGCGCTCGTCGGCCTCGGACCCGAGCCGCGTCTGGTGAAGGCCGGCGTGGTCAACGGCTCGTTCTTCGACGTGATGGGGCTTCGCCCCCACCTTGGCCGCCTGCTCGGCCCGGCGGACGACGGCGCAGAGGCGGATGGCGCGGCGGTGCTCACCTACCGGTTCTGGACGGCGCTCGGGGGCGACCCGTCGGTCGTGGGTCGAACGATTCGGCTGGGCCCGCGCGCGGCCACGGTGGTGGGCGTGCTCGAGCCCTCGGTCCCCTATCCCGACGACACCGAGATCATCGCGAACATCGTCACGAGCCCGCATCACCTGGGCGCGACGATGGTGACCATGCGGACGCACCGCATGACGGAGCTGTTCGGCCGACTGGCGCCGGGAGCGTCGCTCGAGGCGGCGCGGGCGGAGATTGCGGCGGCGCACGCGGCGATGATGCGGGCGCATCCCGAGGCCTACCCGCAGAGCGCGCAGACGGCGGTGCGCGTGACGACGCTCCGCGATCAGCTCGCGGCGCCGGCGCGTCCCGTGCTGCTCGTCCTGCTGGCGGCCGCGGCCGTCGTGTTCGTCATCGCGTGCTCGAACGTCGCCAACCTGATCCTCGCCCGCTCGGTCGGCCGCGAGGGCGAGCTGGCCGTGCGGGCGGCGCTTGGCGCGGGGCCCGGCGCGCTCAGGCGGACGCTGCTGGCCGAGAGCCTGCTGCTCTGCGGGGCTGGCGCCGCGGTGGGCGTCCTGCTGGCGCAGCCGTTTGCCGCGCTCGTGGCGCGCTACGCCGCGCGCTTCTCGGTGCGCGCATTCGACGTCACGGTGGACGCCAGCGTCCTCTGGGTCGGCGGCGCGCTGGCCGCAGCCGCGGCGATCCTGCTCGCGTACATCCCGCGGCTGCCGTCGCCGTCGGCGCCGGCCGGCCTGGGCCTCGCGAGCGGCAGCCTCCGGGTCACGCCGAGCACGAACCGGCGCCTGCGGGTGTTTGCCGCCACGCAGGTGGCGCTGACGTTCGTGCTGTTGAGCGGGGCGGGCATGCTCGTCGCGACGCTCCTCACGCTGCACGCCGCCGCGACGGGCTACAACCTGCGCCAGGTTCTCGCGGTCGACATCCCGCCGGCGGCGACGGGCCTTGCCGGCTCCACGGTCGCGGACTTCTACGATCAGGCGACGGCACGCATCCGGGCCCTGCCCGGCGTCGAGGACGCCGCGGTCGGGAGCTTCGTGCCGTGGCGCGACGCGGGCACCTTCGGTGCGGGCGTCTCGTTCGCCGTCGAAGGCCGCCAGGCCGCCGACGGCGAGGAGAATCCGCGCGCGCGGCTGCGGCTGGCCGGGCCGCGCTACTTCGGCGTCGTCGGAGTGCCGCTCGTCGCGGGGCGCGAGTTCACGAGCGACGACCGCGAGGCGTCGGAGCCGGTGGTGATCGTCAGCCAGAGCGTGGCCGCGCGCCTCTTCCCGAACGGCGAGGCCCTCAACCGGCGCATGTGGTGGACCGAGGAGTACTTCGGCAAGCCGCTGCCGCGCCGCATCGTGGGCGTCGCGGCCGACGCCGACGACGAGGCGCTCGTCGGGCGCCCGGCCATGACCATTTACATGCCGGTGCGGCAGGTCGGCTTCGGCGGCCGGTTGTTCGTGCGCGCGGCCGGCGATCCGTACGCGCTCGTGCCCGCGGTGACGCGCGTGATTCGGGAGCTCGCCGCGGATCAGCCGGTGGAGCGTGCCGCCACGCTCGCCGACATCCGCGCCGAGGTGCTGTCGCCGGACCGGCTGAACGCCGCCGTCTTCTCCGGGTTTGCCGCCGTCGCGCTCGTCATCGCGGTGGTGGGTGTGGCGGGCGTGCTCGCGTTCTCGGCGAGCGCGCGCACGCGCGAGTTCGGCGTCCGGCTTGCCGTCGGGTCGGCGCCGCGGCAAGTGCTGTTCCGCGTGCTGGGTGAGGGGCTGGCCATCGCGGCGAGCGGCATCGCCGCGGGCGCGGCGGGCGGCTACGCGCTCACGCGCGCGGCGTCGTGGCTGGTGGCCGACGTCGCCGTGCCGGGCGCGCTGCCGGTGGCGACGGCGACCGGCCTGCTCATCGCGGCGGCCGTGGCCGCGTCGCTCATCCCCGCGGCCCGGGCGGCGCGGATCGATGTGATGCAGGCCCTCAGGAGCGAGTAGCTGTGGCCAACGAGGTGCGATCGGCGCCCCCCGCGACCCGAGCCCGGTGGGCCGGCGGATCGTGGCTGGTGGTGTTTCTGGCGGCACTCGATCGCCTCCTCGAAGTCGCGTTCGGAGATCTCGGGGCTCGTAGCGGTTCCGTTCCTTCCGCGAGGACTTCAGGCTCGCGTCATAGGCGAACACGCGCCCCCGCCGCCGGCCCGTAGTCTCGCGCACGATGCCGAGCTTTTCGAGCGCCGCGACAGCGCGCGTGACCGTCGGCACCGGCAGCCCGCTTCGATGCTGGCGCTCTACCACCTGTTCTCCGGTGCTACGATGCGCGCGCGTCTTCCCTGAGTTCGACCACGGCGTGGACGCTGCCGCCGCCGTGAGTTGCTTCATCGACTCGGCGCTGAAGTAGCGACGCCCAGAGGTCGGCAGCGAACTCGGCCTGCTGAAAGCGGCCGCTCGCCACATCGGCGTGCGGGGTTGCGATCTCGCGCCAGGGCTTGAGCGCGCCGGCCGCGGCGGCCTCGATCAGCGAGCCGCCGGCCTTGCGCTTCTCGCTCCGCACCTGCTCGTCGAAGGTGAGCCGGCGCAGCTCGAGCTTCATCCTGTTGACCTCGTCCGCCTGCGGGGCCGAGACCGCCGTGAGCAGGCGCGCCATCGAGTCGAGCGCGCGGTCGGCGTCGTCACCCGAGAACGGCTCCTGGTGCGCCCACTTGTTGCGGCAGTCGCGCAGCTCCTGGACCAGCGAGCGCTCGGCGCGGCCGAGCGTCCTGCCGAAGACGTCGTTCCACGCGTCCCACAACTCGGCGATCGGCTTCTTGCCGACGGCGCGGTCGCCTGCCTGCCCGGCAGGCAGGTCGCCGACGTAGCGGCGCGCGGCCTCGGCGGCCTGGGCCTGATGCTGGTTCTTGAACTCGCGCTCGATAAAGGGCGCGAGCCCCGCACGAAGCAGCTCCACGCGTTGCCGACGCGATCCTGGTTGGTAAGCGCCATGTTCGTTTCCGCTCATGTCGCCGCTACCCGAGGATCTCGCCGCCGTGCAGACGCTCGAGAAACGTGTCCACCGGGAGCACCCGCGTCCCGTCCACGTTCAGCTCCTCGGCGCCGCGATAGACGATCCAACTGCGCAGCTTGCCCCGGAATCCGGTCTCCAGGGAGCGAATGCCGTTGCGGTACTCCCGGCGATAGCGACGGCCGGCCTTGACCTCGATGGCCGTCATCGCCGCGCCGTGCCACCAGATGAAGTCCACCTCGCCGCCGCTCGGCGTCGCCCAGTAGCCGAGCGATCCCTTCACGGAGTGGTAGTGCATGAATGCCTTCAGCTCGTGCAGCACGAGGTGTTCGAGCAGGACGCCCTCGAAGTCGGCCGGCAGGGGTTGCTCGAAGCCGCCCGCCGCGGCGTACAGCACGCCGGGGTCGAACCAGTAGAACTTGGGCTGCGCCACTTCCTTCACCTTGGCGCGCGGCCGGTAGGCGGGAAGCCAGTCGCCGACGAGCGTGTCGACGAGGATGTCGAAGAAGCCGCGCGCCGTCTCGCGCGAGACGCCTGCGTCGCGCGCGACCGCCGAGACGTTGGTCGTCTGGCCCGCTGCAAGGGCCGCCACGTCGAGGAAGCGGCTGAAAGCGCCGAGATTGCGCACCAGTCCTTCCGCGCGGATCTCCTCCGCCAGATAGGTCGTCACGAAGGCGCGCAGGTAATCCTCACGAGCGTTGTCGTCCGCGGCCATTACGCTGAGCGGCATCGAGCCAAAGCGCAGCCGCTGCGCCGCCGGCACGGTGAAGTCGAGCTCGGCGGCCGTGAGAGGAAACAGTGTGCGCAGCACCGCGCGGCCCGCCAGCAGGTTGGCGCTCCCGCGCCGGAGCTTGCGCGCCGAGGAACCCGTCAGCGCGAAGCGGCGGTAGCCGTGCTCTTCCATCAGCAGATGCACTTCGTCGAGCAGACGCGGCACGCGCTGCACCTCGTCCACCACGATCCAGCGCGATCTCGGCTGGGCGAGCACCTGCGCCCGGAAGAGCGCGGGGTCCCGCTCGAAGCGCACGGCCGTTTCCGGCTGCAGGAGGTTCACCACCAGTGCACCCTCCAGCCGCGACCGGATCCAGGTGCTCTTGCCGGTGCCGCGCGGCCCGAACAGGAAGAATGCCCCGCGCGGAGGAGCGAGGGTTCGTGTAAACATCGCAGCCAAATTTACGGTAAAAATGGTGGCGACATCAACATGTGAGGGGTCGGCGGCTGGTCATGGTCCTCACTCCTCCGGTTCCCCGAACGGCGCCGCCTGCTCGGATCTGGGTCTTTCGCCTTCGCGGGCGCCCACCGCAGGTGCAGCGTGCTCGGGTGCCCGTGGCGGATCGACTTCTCGCGGGCGCTGGCCTTGTTGATGGCCTCGAGCGGCAACGCAACTTCGATGAGTTTCTTCCGATCCCCACTCACGCGGCACCTCGCTTCCCCGGCCGCCCGATCGCTCCGCTGCGGAGCACCTTCCACACGGCGCCGCCAGCACCCGGCGCGTCAGGGGGAAGACCTCGTCGCCACCGTAGAGCAGCAGTCCGCCGTCGCTGTCGCCACGGTACTCGTCGAGGAAGGCCTCGAGGCCCTTCGCATCCGCGGGGAGCGCGCGCGTGGCCGTCTTGACCTCGATGGGCAGGACGCGTTTCGCGGTCTCGATGACGAAGTCCACCTCGGCACCGTCCGCCGTCCGCCAGTAGAGCACCTGCGGCCTGGGCGTCGCCAGATCGCGCCACGCCAGGAGGTCGAGGACGACCAGATTCTCGAGGTGCGCTCCACGGGGCTGGCGAGCGCCGCGGGTTGACCTGGCAAGTGCCGCGGGCGTGAGAACACCCGGCACCGCCAGGCGCGCCGGGACCGGGCCGCGCCCGGCTCACCGGACGCGGCCCGCGCCGCCTACTGCGCGGCGAAGCAGTAGAACAGCCCGTTCCCCCCCGTCTTCACCAGCGCCGGCTGGCTGCAGCCCGCGCTCGAGTGCACGGCGTTCCACGACACGTTCGCACCGCCCAGCCGATCGTGATGCCCGACGATGGCGCGGTCCGAGTCCTGGTTGCTCGTCCAGTTGTTGCACGTCAGCACCGCGGCGGCGCCCACGGGGATGCGGCCGTGCGAGTCGGAGCCGGTCAGGATGTCGTGCTGGTTCGGCTGGTCGCCGACGCCCTTCACCTCCTCGCCCTTCTCGGTGAGCGCCGTCGGCTTGCGGATGTTGTTGCGGTCGCGCTCGTAGTCGCCGTGCAGGTCGGCCACGTTCGCCGCGATGAGCACGCCCTTCGCGTTGTACCAGGGCCCGTTGCCGATGCGGTCGCGCGCGTTCACCGGCGGCTGCCCGGCCGCGGCCGCGGCGCTCAGATAGGCGCGCCACGTCCGGTTGCCCGCGCCCACCGCGGCGGCCAGCGCCTGGCAGTGCTTGTCGGCCCCGGCCAGCCCGCCGAGGTTGCCCCCGTCACCGGGGCCGACGCTCGTCACGAAGAAGCCCATCGGCGGCGGCGGCGCCTGCTGCGCCTGCCCCCTCAGCGATGTGGGGCTCGAGAAGACGGCCAGCACGGCCGCGGCACTCATCAGACGTCGTGTGGTGGTCCTCATGTCAGCCTCTCTCCCGTGCAAGAGCCCGCGCACAACCGTGGCCGGGCGTCCGGAGACTATACCCTTCGACGTCGGTGCGGACAACGCCGCCAGGCCACAATCGCGCGTGCGGCCAGGCGCGGCCGGCGTGATAATGCGCCCATGATCCGCTTCACGCGCGGCAGCGCCCCGAGATGGCTCCGGGGCCGCCCCCTGCCGTTTGTCATCGCCATCGCGTGCCTCACCACCCTGCTGTCGGCGCAGCAGGGCGGTCTCTCGCCAGCTGAGCAGCAGCGTCGCTTCGACGTCGAGCAGGAACTGCAGTCGCTCGCCATCGTCGAGCGCAAGGTCATGATGCCGATGCGCGACGGCGTGCGGCTGGCCACCGACATCTACCGGCCGAGGACCGCCGCGGGCCCTGTGCCCATCGTGTTCTCGAAGACGCCGTACAACTTCAACTTCTGGGACGTGCGCAACCGCGTGCCCGCCGACATGTCGACGGCCCTCGCCTGGGTGAAGCGCGGCTACGCCTACGTGGTCCAGAACGAGCGCGGCCACTTCTTCTCCGAGGGCAACTACGACATCCTCGGCGCGCCGACCACCGACGGCTACGACGCCATCGAGTGGATGACGCGGCAGTCGTGGTCGAACGGCAAGGTCGGGACGACGGGCTGCTCGTCCACGGCGGAGTGGCAGCCGGCCGTGGCGGCGCTCGGGCACCCGGGCTTCGCGGCGATGAACGTGCAGGGCTTCGGCGCGGGCGTCGGACGCGTCGGTCCGTACTACGAGCAGGGCAACTGGTATCGCGGCGGCGCCGTCCAGATGCTCTTCATCACGTGGATCTACGGCCAGCAGAACCAGGTGCGGCCGATGTTCCCGCGCGAGACGACGCGCGAGGACCTGATCGCGGCGTCGCGGCTGTTCGACCTGGCGCCGCAGATGCCGCCCGTGGACTGGAGCAAGGCGCTCTGGCACCTGCCCGTGCAGGACATCCTGAAAGAGGTGCAGGGCCCGCGCGGCATCTTCGCCGACGAGATGCCGGTGGCCACCGGCGGCGCCATGATCCGGCGCACGCCGAACGATCCAGCCTGGTACAAGGGCGGCCTCTGGCACGACGACATGCCGCTCAACCTGCCGGGGCTCTGGTTCATGTCCTGGTACGACGTGTCGGTGGGACCGAACCTGGAGATGTACAACCACGTGCGGCGGACGGCGACGCGCGAGATCGCGGATCAGCAGTGGGCCATCATCGCGCCTGTCGGGCACTGCGCCTTCCTCCGCGCCACCGAGCACACCATCGTCGGCGAGCGGAGCATGGGCGACGTGCGCCTGGACTACACGGAGATCATCGCGGGGTTCTTCGACAAGTTCCTCAAGGGCGAGGCCGGCACGCGCGTGGACCGTCTGCCGAAGGTCACCTACTACACGATGGGCGCCAACACGTGGCAGTCGTCGGACACGTGGCCGCCGACGGGCGCGCGCCCGGTCACCTGGTACCTGGCGAGCGGCGGACGGGCCAACTCCGTGACCGGCGACGGCCGGCTGACGACCTCGCCGCCGGCGACCGATGCGCCGGATGCCTTCGTGTACGACCCGCTCAACCCGGTGGTGTCGCACGGCGGCAACGTGTGCTGCACGGGCAACGCCATCCAGGCCGGCTCGTTCGACCAGCGCGCGACCGAGGCCCGGCAGGACGTGCTCGTCTACACCACGGAGCCGTTTGCCGAGGGCGTCGAGGTGAGCGGGCCGATCACGCCGACGCTCTACGTGTCGTCGGACGCGCGCGACACGGACTTCACCGTCAAGATTCTCGACGTCTACCCGGACGGCCGCGCGTACAACCTCGACGAGTCGATTCAGCGCATGCGGTACCGCGACGGCTACGACAGGCCGCCGGTGTGGATGGAGAAGGGGCAGGTCTACAAGGTGACGCTGCAGCCGCTCGTCACGAGCAACTACTTCGCGCCCGGCCACCGGCTGCGGATTGAGGTGTCGAGCAGCAACTTCCCGCGGTTCGACCGCAACCTCAACACCGGCGGCGCGAACTACGACGAGACCAGGCCCGTCGTGGCCCGCAACACCGTGCACCACTCGACGCAGTACCCCTCGAGCATCACGGTGACGGTGGTGCCCGCGGGGGCGACACCGACGGCGCGGGCCCGGAAGTAGGCGACTCCCGCGGCTCGCGCGGCGCGATCTCGATGGCGGCGGTGTAGACGTAGTCCCCCTCCGCCGTGCCGTCGCCATCCGCGGCGTTGGCGGCCACGCTGAACACCACGGAGCCCGACGCCGGCGCGGTCCAGATGACGGTCCACGTCGCGGTGTCGGACGCGTTTGGAGCGGCGCCGGCTTTCTTCTGCCCGGCGTACGCCAGGCCGCCCTGCGTCTCGACGGCCACGCGTCCAGGCTCGGCGGGGCCCGGCTCGAGCGAGCCGGCCTGGCGCCCGCCGTCCGTGAACCGCGCCGTCATCTGGAAGCCCGCCACCCGCATCCCGGCGCGGGTCAGCCTGACCGTGAGCGCGTAGCGCCCGCCCGGCGCATAGGCCGCGGGGAGCCCGTCAATCGTGACGCGCCCCCCGCCAGCGTTCGGCTCGGCGTGGAAGTGGCACGCGTGGCACGAGTCTTCGCCAAAGCCGCCCGAGAAGCCCGGCGGTGCGCCCTCCGCGTAGCCGGCCGGCACCGCGAGCCGCAGGGCCGCGGCAACGCCGAAGATGGCGACGGCGCCGCTCACCGGCCCTTCTGCAGCGCGATGCGCCCGACGGTGTTCGCGTCGGTGCCGAACCACATCATGCGTGTCTTCCGATCGAAGTGCATGTGGCGGATGGTCCCGCTCACCTCGATGTTCGCGAAGAACTTCTCCGTCTTCGGGTCGAACCCGACGAGCCGCTTGCTGGCGCCGGTCTCCGAGAACCAGATGCGATCCTGGTCGTCCTTCGTCAGCGCGTAAGGCCGCCCGTCGGGGCCGCCGGGCACGGGCCACTCCTTTACCTCGCCGGTGGCCGGATTGAGCCGTCCAAGCATGCCGCGCGCTTCGTCGCCGAACCAGATGGTGCCGTCGGAGAGGACGTCCAGCCGCCGCGATCGCGATGAGTCGGCGCCCTCGTTGAAGCGCGTCACCTCGAGCGTGTCAGGGTTGATCTTCGCAATCTTGCCCGCGCGCAGCAGCGCCACCCATACCGTCCCCTTGGCGTCGATCACGATGCCGTAGGGGTTCGAGGGGGTGTCGTTGGGCGTGATGAGGTCCACCTTCTCGGTCGCGATGTGCAACCGCCCGACGCGGTTGGACCCCTGCGAGGTGAACCAGATGTGGCCCTTCCCGTCGAACACCATCGTGTGCGGATCCCTGGCCTCGCCAGTCATGATCGTCTTGATCTGGCCGGTGGCCGGGTCGAGCCGCCCGATGCGGCCGTTGCGGTTGCCGGCATACCAGACGATGCCCTGCCCGTCCACGATGAGCGTGTGCGGGTTCGTGCCCTCCTCGATCTCGTAGCGCTTCTGCGCGCCGGACACGGGGTCGAGGTTGGCAATGTAATTGCCCGCCTGGCCCACGAACCAGACCTTGCCGTCCGGGGCGACGGCGGGGTCGCGGGTGCGGCCTCCCCATTCGACGGGCCACTCCTTCATATCGAAGGTATCCACCTGCGCCGCCGCCGGCGGGGACCAGGCGATGAGGACAGCAGCCGCCAGCAGGAAGAGTCTCTTCACACAACACCTCCAGTGAGTCCGACAATCCAGATTACGACACCGGCAGGCTGGTGTTACCATGCCTGCCTCAGGGAGGCGAGGTATGGCGCTGTCACGTCGCGAATTCGTTCGGAGGCTCGGCGCTGGCGGCGCGGCAGCCGCCACGGCTTCATCCATCATCGGCTACGGGCACGAGGCGTTCGCGGCGCTGGCCTGGGATGCCCAGGCGCCCGCCGGCGCACGGCAGGCCCGTGAGGCCGCGGACATCCGGCTCAGCAGCAACGAGAACCTGCGCGGCCCCAGCCCGAAGGTGCTCGAGGTGCTCCGGCAGCACCCCTCGAAGCATCTCGGTCTCGGCTACCCGCCGCCCAACGTCCGGGCGTTCCAGGAGCACATCGCGACGATATACGGCGCCACGCCGGCGAACGTGATCGTCGCCACCGGATCGGACGCCATCCTCCAGGCGGCGGTCATCGCGTACGCCTCGGCGGACCGGCCGGTGGTTACGGCCGACCCGTCGTACGGCACCCCGGTGGGCACGGCGCGGCGCTTCAACATCCCCGTCAAGGCCGTGCCGGTCGACGCGGGGCTTCGCCTCGATCTCGACGCGATGATCGCGGCCTCGACGGGGGCCGGCCTGGTGTTCATCTGCAACCCGAACAACCCGACGTCCACGGTGCACACGCTGGCCGACGTCGAGCGCGCGGTGCGGACCATCAAGAAGAACTCCCCGGAGACGGGCATCCTCATCGACGAGGCGTACATCGACTACGTGACGTCGCCGGGGGCGGGCAGCACGTCGACGCTCGCGCTCGAGCTGCCGGGCGTCTTCATGGCGCGCACCTTCTCGAAGGCCTACGGCATGGCCGGCATGCGCATCGGCTACGCCATCGGACAGCCGGAGACGATCGGCAAGGTCGGGCGCGCGTGGGGGCTCGGCAGCCTCGGCGATCTCCAGGCCGTCGGCGGCCTCGCGGCGCTCAAGGACACCGCGCACATGGACTGGGAGCGCCAGGAGAACAAGCGCATCCGCGAGTGGACGCTCGCCCAGTTCCGCGAGATGGGCTACGAAGCGCCCGAGTCGCAGACCAACTTCGTCTTCGTCAACATCCGCCGGCCCGCCGCGGGGTTCCGCGACGCGTGCCGCGCCGCGGGCGTGGCCATCGGGCGCGACTTCCCACCGATGGAGAAGACGCACGCCCGCATCTCGCTGGGGACGATGGAGGACATGCAGCGCGCGATGGGCGTGTTCCGCCAGGCGCTCGCCGGCTCGTCGATGGTGTGATCGGACGAGCGCGCGCCTCTCGCGCCGGCGTCAGCCCGGTCCGCCTGGCTTCGGAGCCCCGATGAGCGTCGAAACGCACGCCCAGGGGCTCCGTCCCCGTAACACGCCCCGCCAGATTCTGTTTGCCAGCCTGGTGGGCACGGCCATCGAGTTCTTCGATTTCTACATCTACGCGACGGCCGCGGTGCTCGTGTTTCCGGCGCTCTTCTTTCCCGCGTCGGATCCCACCACGGCGACGCTGGCGTCGCTCGCGACATTCGCCATCGCGTTCGTGGCGCGGCCCGTCGGGTCGGCCGTGTTCGGGCACTTCGGCGACCGCATCGGGCGCAAGGCCACGCTCGTGGCGGCGCTCATGACCATGGGCGTGTCGACCGTGGCCATCGGGGCCCTGCCGACCTACGCGACGCTTGGCGTCGCGGCGCCGGTGCTGCTGTCGATCTTCCGCTTCGGCCAGGGCCTGGGCCTCGGCGGCGAGTGGGGCGGCGCCGTGCTGCTCGCCACCGAGAACGCGCCGCCGGGCAAGCGCGCCTGGTACGGGATGTTCCCGCAGCTCGGCGCGCCCATCGGGTTCCTCTGCTCGGGCGGGGCGTTCTACCTGCTCACGCGCCTCCTCACCGAGGCGCAGTTCGAGTCCTGGGGCTGGCGCGTGCCCTTCCTCGCCAGCGCCGTGCTCGTCGTGCTGGGGCTGTACGTCCGGCTGTCGCTCACCGAGACGCCGGCGTTCCAGCGCGCGCTCGCGCAGGAGGAGCGCCTGCGCCTGCCGATGCTGACCGTGCTGCGCGACCATCCGCGCACCACCGTGCTCGGCGTGCTCATCGCGCTGTCGGTGTTCGTGAACTTCTACCTGATGACCGTCTTCACGCTCTCCTGGGGCACGACGGCGCTCGGCTACTCGCGCGACGAGTTCCTGCTCGTCCAGCTCTTCGGCGTCCTGTTCTTCGGCGTCACGGTCCCCTGGTCGGCGCGGCTGGCCGAGGCCGGCCGCCGGCCGGTGCTGATCAAGGTGAACCTCGCGACGGTGGCGTTCGGACTCGTGCTCGCACCGGCCCTCGAAGCCGGTCCGGCCGGCGTGGTCTTCGCGATGTCGGCGGGCATGGCGCTCGTCGGCTTCGCCTTCGGGCCGCTCGGCACGGTGCTCTCGGAGCTCTTCCCGACGATGGTGCGCTACACGGGGGCGTCGCTCACCTACAACCTGGCCGGCATTTTCGGCGCGTCGCTCGCGCCGTATGCCGCGACATGGCTGGCGGCCAACCTCGGGCTCGAGTACGTGGGCTACTACCTGTCGGGCGCGACGCTGCTGTCGCTCCTGGGGCTGTGGCTGGCGCAGGAGACGCGCGACCGCCCGATGTGACGGCGCCTTACGGCGCGCGCCTGCACGGCGTCGGCCAACGACTCGCAGCCGCCGAGGCTCGCGAGCCGCGTGAAGACGAGCGCCCTCGGACGACTTCGCGCATCGAGCACGAGCGGAGATCCAACCGACGCCAGCACGCCGGCCAGCATCGCGAGACGACCGGGGCGGGTGCACATGCCGGAGCGCTTACTCCCGGTCCGGCGGCAGCGCGTACAGCCAGGCGTCGTCCGCCCGGGCCACGGGGCGCGCGCCACGGCTCTCGAGCAGAGCCCGGATCCCGGCGCCGGTGCCGTCGGACCACGCCCGATCGTGGACGACGGCGTGCGTTGCCGAGCCGAGCGCCAGCCACGCCGCATCGGGATCCCGCAGCGGAAGGCGCAGGTCGGCCTGTCGCTTGTACAGGTTGGGCGGCACGAAGCCGCTGTAGCCGTTCAGCAGCCGCCGGCCGTGGAGCGTCGAGAAGAACATGTAGCGCACGTCGTAGCCGAGATCGCCGAGCGGAAACTCGGCGAGGGCAGCCTCGCCGGGCAGGCCCATGACGGCCAGGTAGATCGGCGGCAGCGCGGGCGCCGGCGTCAGGTAGGCAGGCGGGGCTTCGAGGCCGGGCGACTCGGGCCGCCGGTCGATCGGAAACGGACGGGGCCACGTCTGGACGAACGCCACAGCGGTCAGCGCGAGCACCGGCACGACCATCACGCGCCACCGTCGGACGAGCGCCTCCCCGCCCGCCGCCGCCACAACCGGCAGCACGATCATGAGGACGGCCCCGTAGCGATGCACCACGCGCAGGCCGCCGAAGCCCGGGACGTAGTCGTAGAGCAGCCGGTACGGACCGGGCACGCCGGGCGCGATCGACGGCCCCAACGACAACAGGAACGCGGCGATGGTCATCCCCGCGAACGTCACCACGTACGGGCGCCAGCGCGGCTGCGAGGGCGCCAGCGCGGACGCGATGCCGATCACGGCCAGCACGAGGGGCACCCAGATCGTCGGCAGCAGGAGGTCGCGATAGGCGGCCAGCGTCGCCGAGTGGGTGATGACCTCCTCGATCGGCCGCGCCAGCCCCTGCTCGCGGGCCATCCGCAGGTACGGCAGCACGGTCGGCAGCGTGATGAGCGCCGCCGCCCCGAGCGCGCCGGCCCCCGCGGCCACGGCACGGACATCGCCCAGCCGGCCGCGCGCCGCGAACGCCACCACGCCGAAGGCGACGACGAACGGCAGGCCCAGCGCCATCAGGTAGATCGACGACAGGTTGAGCGCGGCGACGCAGAGAGCGAACGCCGCGGCCCGCCCGATCGAGGGCCGCTCGGCCATCCGGTCGGCCGCCCACATCGCGAGGGGCAGCCACTCGATCGAAAGCGTGTGCAGGTGGCCGAGGGAGATCATGCGGTACTGCGTGAAGGCCGCGAAGACGCCCGCGGCGAACGGCCCGACCCAACCGCCGAAGCATCGCCGGGCGAGGAGGAACGTGCCGAACCCCGTCAGCGCGAAGGTGAGGAGCACCGAGAGGTTGTAGGCGAGGATCGCGTTGCCGGTCGCCCACCAGACGGGCAGCGCCCGCGCCGATTGCGCGATGAAGTGCTCCGACAGCGCGAGCGTGCCGGGCTCGGGATGAAAGATGTTCGCGTCCCACATCGCGGCGAGCGCCGCGATGTCGCCCTTCAGCGCGCGCGTCAGGTGGGTCATCACCCAGCTCATGACCCACATCACGAGCACGGGATCGCCGAGATCGCCCGCCACGCGGCGGTCGAGGTCGCGCGCCAGCGGCCATGTGGCCGCGAGCGTCAGCAGCGAATAGGCGAGCGCCGCCGCCCACAGGGGCGTGGAGGCGCGGCCGCGGGGCTCCTGCACGGGGATCTCCATCATGCTTCAAGGACCTGCCGCAGGCCAGCACCGCGGCCGGGCGAGGGCTCAGTCGCCCCAAGGGAACGAGGCGAGGGTGGGCGGTCGGCGGGGGCGTCGAGACGTCGGCCAGAACCTTCGCCCTCTGTCATCCGTCATCGTGCTGTGCCAAGATTCGGCAACCGGCTTTCAGGAGTCCAGTCCCCATGAGCTTTCAGACCGACCTTCGCGTCGCCCTGCGTTCGCTCGCGCGTGCCCGCGGCCTCACCGTCACCGTCGTGCTGACGCTCGCACTCGGCATCGGCGCCAACGCGGCCATCTTCACCGTCGTGAAAGGCGTGTTGCTCGAGCCGCTGGCCAACCGCGACGAGGACCGGCTCATCTACATCCGCCACAGCGCGCCCGGCCTCGGCATCGAGAACGCCAACTTCTCCGTGCCCGAGCTGCGCGACTTCGCGTCACGCGTCCGGACGCTCTCCGCGTTCGGGGACTTCTCCACCATCGAGTTCACCGCGGTCGGCCTCGGCGAGCCGCGCGTGGTGCGGGCCGGCGTGGTTGGCGGCTCCTACTTCGACGTCATGGGCCTCAGGCCCGTGCTGGGCCGGCTCATCGACGCCACCGACGACGGTCCGAGCGCCGCCGGTGTGGTGGTGCTGACCCATCGCTTCTGGTCCACGACACTCGGGGGCGACCCGTCGTACGTGGGCCGCACGGTGCGCCTCGGCGAGCGGACGGCCACGATCATCGGCGTGCTGCAGCCGTCGGTGCCCTATCCGGCCGAGACCGAGATCATCGCCAACGTCGTGACCAGCCCGCACCACCTGGACGCCACGATGGTGGAGGGGCGCGTGCACCGGATGACGGAGCTCTTCGGCCGCCTGGCGCCGGGCGCGACGCTCGAGGAGGCGGAGGCGGAGCTCCGCGCGGTGCATGGCGCCATCAAGGCGGAGCACGCCGAGGCGTATCCGGCGAGCGCCGACTTCCGCGTCCGCGCGGTGAAGCTGCGGGACCAGATCACGGCGCGCGCGCGGACCGTGCTGTGGGTGCTGCTGGCGGCATCGGCGCTCGTGTTCGTCATCGCGTGCTCGAACGTCGCGAACCTGATTCTCGCGCGCTCGGTCGGTCGCGAAGGGGAGCTGGCCATTCGCGCCGCGCTCGGCGCCGGCGCCGGCGCCCTCCGGCGGACGCTCCTCGCCGAGAGCCTGCTGCTCTGCGGCGCGGGCGCGGTGCTCGGCGTCGCGCTGGCGCGCCCGATGGTGGACGTCCTCGCGCAGTACGCGGCGCGCTTCTCCGTCCGGGCGCTCGACCTCACGGTCGATGCGAGCCTCCTCTGGGTGGGCGTTGGCCTGGCGCTCGCCGCCGCCGTGCTGCTGGCGTTCGTGCCGCGGCTGCCCTCGGCCGACGCGTCGAACGGCTTCGGCCTGGCGGGCGGGAGCCCCCGCATCACGACCGGCACCAACCGGCGGCTCCGGCTGTTCGCGGTCATCCAGATCGCCGCGTCGTTCGTGCTGCTGGCCGGCGCCGGCATGCTCATCACCACGCTCGTCGCGCTCCAGAGCGCCCCGACGGGGTTCAGCATGACGAACGTGCTGGCGATGCACGTCCCCATCTCGTTCACCCGCCCGCGAGCGGAGGCGGCGGACTTCTACCGGGAGATCCTCCGGCGCGTCGGCGAGCTGCCCGGCGTCGAGCGCGTGGCCATCGGGACCGCCGTGCCGTGGCGCGAGCCCGGCGCATTCGGGCCGGGGTTCCAGTTCTCCGCGGAGGGCTACGTCAAGGCCGACGGCGAGGAAGATCCGCGCGCCCGCTTCCGGACGGTGTCGCCGGGGTTCTTCCCGGCGCTCGGCGTCCCCATCCTGGCCGGCCGCGACTTCGACGCGCGCGATCGGGCCGACGGCGAGAAGGTCGTCATCATCAGCCAGAGCGTGGCGCAGCGGCTGTTTCCCACGCAGGAGGCGCTCAACCGCCACGTGCGCTGGACCGATCCCGTCATGCAGTTCATCGGCGTCGACACCGGCCCGCGGCGCATCATCGGCGTGGCGGCGGACGTGGACGACGAGAACATCGTCCCCGGGCCCGCGATGACCGTCTACCATCCGCTCGAACAGGAGATCGGCGGCGGCCGGCTGTTCGTGCACGCGAGCGGCGACCCCTACGCGCTCGTGACGCCGATCACGCGGCTCATCCGCGAGCTGGCGCCGGAGCAGCCGGTCGAACGGGCGGCGACGCTCGAGGACGTGCGGGCCGAGGTGCTGGCGCCCGAGCGGCTCAACGCGCTGGTCTTCGGCGGCTTCGCGGGCGTGGCGCTGGCGATTGCCATCGTCGGCGTCGCCGGCGTCCTGGCGTTCTCGGTCAGCGCCCGGACGCGCGAGTTCGGCGTGCGGCTGGCCATCGGGTCGGACCCGCGGCATCTGCTGACGGGTGTGCTGCGGGAAGGCGTGGTGATCGCGAGCGCCGGCATCGTGGCGGGCGCGCTCGGCGGCTATGCGCTCGCCCGCGCGGTCGCCAGCGTGGTGGCCGGCGTCAGCGTTCCCGGCGTCGTGCCCATCCTCGGCGCCGCGGCCCTCCTCATCGCCGCGGCGGTGCTGGCGTCGCTCGTGCCGGCCGCGCGCGCCTCGCGCGTCGACGTCATGCAGGCGCTCAGGGCCGAATAGGCGTCGCGGCGTATGGGCCGGCCACCGTCGTCCACTCGCGGACGTGCCAGCGCGCGACGAGGCCGTTCGTCACGTACGGGTCGGCCGCCGCGAACGCTTCGGCCACCGCCTTCGACTCGCCGGCGAAGACGAGCAGCGCGCCGTCGGGCGGATCCGCCATCGCGCCGGCGAGGATGAGCTCGCCGCGGTCCGCGGCCGCCCACGCCTTCTCGAGGTGGAGCCCCCTGAACGCGGCCCGGCGCTCGAGGTAGTCGGGGGCGACTTCGTAGAACAGCAGGAAGTGCTTCACGGGGTCACTCTACACGAGCGACGCGTGGGCGGGGGTGCGCAGGGCGCGGGCCGGGGAACCGCTCCCGGGCTGCGCCGCGGCCAGCAGGCGCGAGAGAACCTGGCGCACCGCGTGCGGGTCTTCGACGACGAAGCTCGCGCCGCCGCGCGGGCGCCCGACGGCCACGGTGATGCTCGAGGCGGGCAGGGCGCGGAAGAGATCCTCGTCGGTGCGGTCGTCGCCGAACGCCACGGTGGTGCCCTGGGCGACGTCGGCAGATCGCCGTTCGGCGGCGACAGCCTTGCTGACGCCGCGACGGCGAACCTCGACGACCATCTGGCCGTCGAGCACTTCGAGCGGCTGGTTGCTCAGGGCCTCGCCGAGCAGCATGCGGAGCTCCCGGGCCTGGCGTGCGCCGAAATCGGGCGCCGCCTCGCGATAGTGCCAGGCGAGGGAGGCCGTCTTCGTCTCCAGGCGCGAGCCGGGCGTGGCGGCGGTGAACTGCTCGAGGATCGGGCGCACGCGGCTGGCCCACGACGGACCGACGGACGCGGTCTGCTGCCATGGCTGTCCAGGCGCGGCGCGGTGCCAGAATCCGTGCTCGGCCCAGAGGCGAATGGGCAGCTCGCCGAACCAGCTCTCGAGCGTCTCGCGCGGCCGGCCGCTGACGATCGCCACGTCGATGCCGGGAGCGGTGGCGAGCGCGCCGAGCAGGACCAGGAGATCGGCATCGGGCGATGCCTCCTCCGGCGTGCGCGCGAAGGGCACGAGCGTGCCGTCATAGTCGAGCAGGAGGTGCAGCCCGCCGGCGCGGCGGGCGTCGTCGAGCGCGGCGGCGAGCGCGGCGGTGTCGGACACGGCCGGCCGGGGCCGCGCGGCGGCCGGCCGGGCGCCGAGGCGGGCCACGAAGTCGCCGACCCAGGCATGGATGTCGTAGACGGTGACGCGCTGGCGCATCGTGCGCATGCGCGCGCGGCGCTCGTCCGGCGGCAGCGTGAGCGCGCGGCGCAGCGTGTCGGCCACGCCCTCGATGTCGTAGGGATTCACGACCAGGGCGCCGCCGAGCTCGGCGGCCGCGCCGGCGAACTCGCTGAGCACCAGCACGCCGTCCTCGTCGGTGCGCGACGCCGCGAACTCCTTGGCGACGAGGTTCATGCCGTCGCGAAGCGGGGTCACCAGCATCACGTCGGCCGCGCGGTACAGAGCCGCGAGCTGCTTCGGCGAGACGCTGCGGTGTATGTAGTGCACGGGCACGGACCGCACGGTCCCGCTGGTGCCGTTGATGCGGCCCACCGTCTCCTCGACGTCGCGACGAAACCGCTTGTAGGAATCGATGCGTTCGCGCGAGGGTACGGCCACCTGGATGTAGCGGAGGCGGTCGCGGTACTCGGGTCTCCGCGCGAAGAGATGCTCGATGGCCTGCAGCCGCCGCACGATGCCCTTCGTGTAGTCCAGCCGATCGACGCCCAGCACGATCTGGCGGCCGTCGGCGTCCCGCCGGATGGCGGCGGCCTCGGCGGCCACCTCCGGATCGTCGCCGAGCGCCGCGAAGCCCTCCGCGTCGATGCCCATCGGGAAGGCGCCGAGCGCCACGTCGCGATCGCCGACACGGACGCTGTCCACCTCGGCCTCGAGGCCCAGCACGTGCCGGAGCGACGACACGAAGTGCCGCATGTAGCCGAACGTGTGGAAGCCGATGAGGTCGGCCCCGAGCAGCCCCTCGAGCAGGGCGCGCCGCGCCGGCAACGTGCGGAAGACCTCGGACGAGGGGAACGGGATGTGCAGGAAGAAGCCGATGCGGGCGCCAGGCAGACGCTGCCGGAGGAGCGCCGGCACGAGCATGAGCTGGTAGTCGTGGACCCAGATGGCGTCGCCCGTGCGGTACTGGCCGGCGACCGCCTCCGCGAACCGCTCGTTCGCCCGGTAGTATGCGTCCCACCCGTCGGCGTCGAGAGGCACCCGGTCGATCAGGTAATGGAACAGGGGCCAGACGACGCGATTGGCGTAGCCGAAGTAGTAGCGGTCGATCAGGTCGGTGGGCAGGTGCAGCGGCACGATGCCGTCGGCGTGCAGCCGCCGGTCGAGCTCGGCGCGCTGCCCCGGCGAGAACCGCGCGACGTCGCCGGGCCAGCCGATCCAGAGGCCGTTCGACTGCGCGTGCCAGGGCCGGAGGCCCGTCGCCAGGCCCCCGCTCGCCGGCGTCGTTCGCACCTGGCCGTCGACGAGACGGGCGGCCACGGGGAGCCGGTTCGACACGATGAGCAGCCTGGGCGACGGCATTGCAGCATGGTATCATTGCAAATATTTGAACTCAAAGGGTCAGCGGCATTCTTCGACGGAGTGACATGTGGGCATGACGGCAGCGGCCACGCGGGCGATCGCAGCAGGCAGGCTTCCGGACGTGCTGCAGTTCATGCAGCTGATCTGGGCCGTGGTGCACGGCACCGAGAAAGCCTCCAAGCGGATGAAGGGGACGCTCGGCATCACGGGGCCCCAGCGGCTCGTGCTGCGCGTCGTGGGGCTCCTTCCCGGCGTGTCGGCCGGCGAGCTGGCGGCCATTCTGCACGTGCACCCCAGCACCCTGACCGGCGTGCTCCGCCGGCTGGCGCGACAGCGCCTGATCGTGCGGCTCGTCGACGATCGCGATCGGCGCCGGGCCATCCTGCACCTGACGGCGCGGGGGCGCACGATCAACAGAGCGAATCGCGGCACGGTCGAGGAGGCAATCTCCGTCGCGCTGGCCGGCGTCAGCGCGCGCGATCGCGCCGCGACGCGGCGGGTCCTGGAACGGCTGTCGTACCACCTCGAGCACGTGCCCGCGGCCCGGGGCCGCCGGCGCGCTGGAGGCCGCCGGCATGCCTGACCTGACCACCCTCCCCGCCTGGGCGCTGCCCATCGCGTGGACGCTCGGCACCGTCGCCGCAGCCTGGGCCCTCGGCTACCTGATCGGCGCCCGCCTCGTGGCGCAGGTGCCGCGGTGGCTGCCCGGCGCCCGCCCCGCCATCGTCGACACGGCCGTCGTTGCCCTCCGGCGCGGTCTGCCGCGCTGGACGCTGCTCGTCGGCATCTGGATCGCGGCCGGGTACTGGCCGCTCCCGCCCGACGTCCGCCTGGTGGTCGAGCGGGCGGTCTTCGCGATCGCGGGGCTCTCGATCACGCTCGCAATCGCCGCAGTTGCGGCGCGCGCCGTCGACACCTACGGCGAGGTCGTCGCGCCGGCGCTGCCGGCCACGAGCCTCACGCGCCACATCACGCGCGCGCTCGTCGTCATCCTGGGCGTCCTCGTCATCCTGAACGGGCTGGGCGTGTCGATTACCCCAATGCTGACCGCCCTCGGCGTCGGCGGTCTCGCCGTGGCGCTCGCGCTCCAGGAGCCGCTGGCAAACCTGTTTGCCGGACTTTTCGTGACGCTCAGCGGCCAGATCCGTGTGGGCGATTACGTGCGGCTCGACTCCGGACAGGAAGGCTACGTCGTCGACTTCTCGTGGCGATCGACCCGGCTGCGCATGCTGCCGAACAACCTCGTGGTGGTGCCGAACGCAAAGCTGTCGCAGGCGATCGTCGTCAACCACAACCTGCCTTCGCTCGACATGGCGGTTCTCGTCGACGTGGGCGTGGACTACGCGAGCGACCTGGCGCGGGTGGAGCGCGTCGTGATGGAAGTGGGCCGCGAGGTGATGCGGGAGGTGCAGGGGGGCGTGCCGGACTTCGAGCCGTTCATCCGATACCACACCTTCGGCGAGTCGAGCGTGAACTTCACGACCATCCTGCGGGCGCGCGAGTTCGTGGACCAGTACCTGGTCAAGCATGAGTTCATCAAGCGCCTCCACGCCCGCTTCGAGCGGGAGGGCATCGTCATCCCGTTCCCGATCCGCACGATCGTCGACCGCCGGAACCCCGTGGAGGAACCGACGTGAGGGAACCTCCCCGATGGAACCTCGCGCTGGAACCGCCGACTAGCGAAGCGGTAGCGGCCTCTCCTGCTCGATCTCCCGGATCATCCGGTCGTCGCCGGTGACCTCCCAGTAGATGAGCGAGGCGGGGATCATGCCGGCCGCGTTGATCTCGTCCATCACCCGCTCGATCGTGAAGGCGTTGCCGAGCTGCCGCGCGCGCTCGGCGATGGTCTCCTCCATCAGGCGCCCGCCGGTGATGTAACTGGCGCCGTAGCCGGGCTGGCGCAGGTACAGGTGCTGCTCGAACCCGAGCAGCGGATCGCGCCGCATCCAGCCGCGCGGGGTCCAGTTGACGTGAATGTCACCGGCCTGCTCCATCGTCAGCTCGTTGGCGTGGGCGAAGAGGTTGCCGTGGCCGCGTGCGGCGCGGTTGAGCAGCATGATCCACACGATCTCGCGCGACCGCGGCGACTCGTCGTAGAGCCCCGCGTGCATCATCCACTCCTCCATGGCGGTGGCCATGCCCTCGGCCCGGCTCATCCAGACGTTGTAGAGCAGCGCGCCGCGGCGGATGGGGCTCGGATGCGGCGACACGCGGATGCGCATGTTGTCCCACCAGTGGTAGAGGTGCGTCCAGAGCGGGATCGGATCGCGCTGGGTGGCCTGCATGAAGAAATTGCGCGAGGCCGCCGGCGAGAAGGGCGCCGTCCGCTCGCGCAGCGCCCGCTCCATCCAGGGCTGCATCGTCAGGATCCGCTGGTCGGCCACCCACTTCAGGTAGCGGGCGATGGCGCGCTCCTGGAGCGCCTCGTAGGCCTCGGGCGTCTCGGCCACCTCGAGGGGCGGCAGGTGCCGGTTGCGGTTCTCCTCGAGCCGGAGGGCGGCGTGCGCGCGCATCAGCTCGCGCCGCGTGATGGTGACTTCTTCCTCCCATGAGAGCGGCACGAGGAGCACGTGCCGCAGATACCACGTGTACTGCTCCTTGCCGATGCCGGACGGTCCGGTCTTCGTGGGCGCTTCCGCCCGCAGCCACGCCGCGAAGGCGTCGGTCGCCTCGCGCGCCGCGGCAATGGCGGCGGCCAGCCGGCCGTCGGACGTGCCCACCCGGGTCGCAAGCAGGCCGAGCGCCTCGCTCTGTTCCTCGAAGGCGCGCACGCCGCCCACCCACAGGTCACGCGCGTTTGCCCCGGCCAGGTTGCGGCGCGCCGCCTCGAGCAGCGGCGGAATCGTGCCGAGCCGGCCCGCGAGCTCCGCCGCCTGCGCGGACGAGAGCGGCGTCACGCGATCGAGCCGCGTGCGCGGCCACACGGGGTAGTCGTAGAGCCTGATGGCGCCGTGGATCACCGGCCCTTCCTTGGCCGGCGTGTCGCTCTCCGAAGTGATGATGGACGCGTAGTACGCGGGGTCGCGCGCAAAGGGCTGCAGCACGCGGAGGTGGTAGTCCATGCCGTTCATCTCGGCACGCACCAGGTGGTGGTCTACGCGCTCCGCGATCGTCCAGCCGGTCTGGTCGATGGCCCGGAGCCGCGCCTGCAGCGCCGCCAGCCCTTCGAGCCGGCGCGCGTTGGTCGCCGGCGTGTAGTCGGGCACGCCGCCCGCGAGCCGCGGCGGCTCCTCGAAGGCGCGCCACTCATCGAAGAGCGCGAGAAGCTGGCCGTAGGTGCGCGACTGGGCCTCCGCCAACCCGGGCGGCGCCAGCGCGGCGAGAACGACGATCAGGCGGGCGATGCGGTGTGCTGTCATGGTGGCCCCTCTCAGGGGAATCGCGGCACGCTCGACGGAATGGGCTGGTCGATGCGCGGCCGCTCGGCCGAGTCGGCAATGGCCCACAGACCGGCCAGCACGGTGCGGGCGATGCCATGCACCTGCACGGGATCCAGCGCGCGCGCCTCGTCCGAGGGCAGGTGATAGCGGGCGTGGATGCCTGTCGTGAAGCCGATGGTCAGGATGCCCCGCTCGAGGAACGGACCCGCGTCGGTGCGGGGATAGAAGAACTCGCTGTCCCAGCGATCGTGCTCGCGGTTGAAGCGCAGGTTCAGATACGACTCGTTGATCCGATCCAGGAGCCCGGCCACCTGCTGGCTCAACACCCGCGGGCCAATCAGGAAGACCTCGCCCCGCTCCGTGACGCCCGCCGAAGCGGCGTCGGCCGAGCCGGGCCGGCGGCTGGCGCCGATCATGTCCACGTTGATGTGCGCGACGATGCGATCGATGGGCACCGGCGGCGCGTGCACGAAGCGCCGCGTGCCCCAGAGCCCCTGCTCCTCGCCGCTGTCCCAGAGGAACACGATGCTGCGCTTCGGCCGCGGCGCCGACGCCAGCTGCTCGGCAATCGACAGGAGCGCCGCGCTCCCCGACGCGTTGTCGTCCGCCGAGTTGTAGATGGCGTCGCCGTCCAGGGCGCGCGTGCCGACCGCGCCGTCCAGGTGCGCCGCGATGGTCACGGCCTCGGTTTTGAGGGCCGGATCGCTGCCCTCGAGCAGGGCGACGAGGTTGAACGGCCGGTACTCGGTCCGCGCGCCGACCGGTACGGTCAGCGACACGGTCTTGCGGAGCTGGAACGACGCGGGGTACGTCGCCGGTTCGCCAAGCCGCAGTGCCGCACGACCGTCGAGCGCCTCGCCCGCGAGCACGGCCTCGGTCACGTGCGGCGCGAGCAGGACGGAGGTCACCGGCGCCGCGGCGTACGCCGACGGCACGCCGGGCTCGAGCTCACGCCGGACCGTGTTGGCGTTCCGCAGGTCGTCCCAGCGGACCAATTCCGACGCCTGCGTGATGAAGAGGACGCCCGCCGCGCCGCGCGCCGCCGCGGCCGGAAGCGGCATCTCGGCACCGACGGCCGCGCGGCCGATCTGCTGGACGTCCACCCCCGCTGGCAGCGCGCGCGGGCCGTGCGCCAGCACGAGCTTGCCCCGCACGTCGACCGCGGCGTACGGGTCGATGCCGCGCGAGGGAATGACCCAGCCGTGGCCGACGTAGACGACCGGCAGCGGACCACCGACCGGCGCGGCCAGCGAGCGCATGGCGAAATCGCGTCCGAGGCTGAACGTCCGATCGCCGACGGCCAGCGCGGCGGCGTCGGTGTCGACGCGCGTCTCGATGAGCGTGTAGTGCTGGCGGAACGTGCCCGCGTCGCCGCCCGGCGTCAGCCCCGCCCGGGCCAGCCGCGCGGCGATGTAGTCGGCGCTGGCGTCGAAGCCCGGCGACGGCGTGTTGCGCCCGCGCCGATCGTCGGACGCGAGGTAGGCCAGATCCCAGGCGAGCTGTTCGGCGGAAATCCCGTCGGCCGCCGCGCGCACCGCCGGGGGCAGGACGGGGGTCTGGGCCGCAAGCGCCGCCGACGCGGCGATGAGAAGGCACGGCACGGCCAGCGGGCGGAGGAGCGTCATGGCGGACCGGATTATACCGGCCGGCCCACGGAGTCCTAGAATGACCGCCATGCGACGGCTGACCCTGCTCCTCGCGGTGTGGATCGCCGCGGCGCTCGCCGCCGCGCCCTCCGCGACGCGGCCCTGGATCGGCGTGTCGCTCATCGAGCGCGCCGAAACGGCGCCCAGGCCGGTCCGCTTCCACGTCGTCCAGATCGATCTCTCGGCGCCGGGCGTGCGCCTGGAGGTGTCGGGGCCGGCCGGCGCGCGCGAGACCGTGCGGCAGACGACCGTCGAGTTCCTCCGGACGCGGGGGGCGCAGCTTGCCGTCAACGCCCACTTCTTCCTGCCCTTCCCGTCCGACGACCGCGAGGCCTGGGTCATCGGCCTGGCCGCTTCGAACGGACGCGTGTACTCGGGCTTCGAGCTGCCCGAGCAGCGCTTCGCGCTCGTGCCGTATGCGCCCGCGCTCAACATCGACCCGCGGAACCGCGCCCGCATCGTCCACCACGATCCCCGCGGCCGTGACGGCCGCCGCGTGCGTGAGCGCGTGAGGCTCTGGAACGCCGTCTCGGGCTCGGCGCAGATCGTGACCGAGGGCCGCGTCACCATCCCTCGATACGCGGGCCCGGATGCCCCGGACGGTGTGCTCGTCGCGGGCGCCGGCTACTCGGCGGAGCGGTCGTGGTACGAGGTCCCGAACGCGCGCACGATCGTGGGGCTGTCGCGCGACGGACGCCGGCTCACCATCTTCGTCGTCGATCGCGCGGGCGGCAGCGAGGGTCTGAAGGTGGGCGAGGCGGCGGCAATCCTGGCGGATGAATACGGCGTCTGGAACGCCCTCAACCTGGACGGCGGCGGCTCGACGAGCCTGGCGTGGGAGAACCCCGCCACCGGCGCCGCCGAGTTCCTCAACCAGCCGGCGGGCGGCCCGGCGGGCCGCGCCGTGGCGACGAGCCTGGCGGTGTTCGCGCGGCGCGCGCCGGGGTAGTCGGCCTATAGTGATCGCAGGATGGGGCTCGACCTCTCGTCCCGCGATCGGGAGATGCTCGACGGCCGGCACGGACCGGCCGCGGCGATGGCGATGTCGATCGTCGCCAGGATGGCGGAGGTCTGCGGCGCGGACCGGCTGCTCGACATCACCGCCGCGCACATCGACAGCACCATCTACGTCGGCGACGCGACGCTCGAGTTCGCCGAACGGCTCGCCGGGCTCGGCGCCAAAGTGGCCGTGCCCTCGACGCTCAACGTGAGCGGCGTCGACGAGCACGGCTGGCAGGAGTGGGCGGTGCCGGCCGACTGGGCGCGCAAGGCGCACCGCCAGATGGTGGCGTACCAATCGATGGGCACGACGCCCATCTGGACCTGCGCGCCGTACCAGGCCGGGGCGCGGCCGGCTCTCGGCCAGCAGGTGGCCTGGGGCGAGTCGAACGCCATCGCCTTCGCCAACTCCGTGCTCGGCGCGCGCACCGAGCGGTACCCCGACCTGCTCGACATCTGCTGCGCCATCACCGGCCGGGCGCCCGCGGTGGGCCTGCACCTCGACGCGCCCCGCGCCGCCACGCTGCTCCTCCGCCTCGTGGACGTGCCTCGCCGCGTGCAGGAGGACGACGCGTTCTACCCGGTCCTCGGCTGCCTGATGGGCCACCTCGCCGAAGACGAGGTGCCGGTCATCGACGGCCTGTCCGTGGTCCCATCCGAGGACCAGCTCAAAGCCGTCTGCGCGGCGGGCGCGACCACCGGGCGCGTTGCGCTGTTCCACATCGCGGGCGTCACGCCCGAGGCGCCGACGCTTCAGGCCGCGTGCCGCGGCGGACGGCCTCGCCGCGAGGTCGCGGTCACGATGGCGGACCTCCGCGAGTGGCGCGCGCGACTCTCGACCACTTCCTCGGCGTCACTCGATCTCGTCGTGCTCGGCAGCCCGCACTTCTCGCTCGACGAGTTCAGGCGCCTCGCGCCGCTCGTCGCCGGGCGGCGCCGCCATCCCGACGTGCGGTTCCTCGTGACCACCAGCCGGCTCGTGCGCGACCTCGCGGAGGGCGCGGGCCTGCTCAGGCCGCTGGCGGAGTTCGGCGCGACGCTGACGGTGGACACCTGCATCCTCGCGACGCCGATGCTGCCGCCGGACATCCGGACGCTGATGACGAACTCCGCGAAGTTCGCGTACTACACGCCGGGTCTGCTCGGGCGCGAGGTCGTTTTCGGCAGCCTCGACGACTGTGTTGATTCCGCGGTCGCCGGTCGTGTCGTGACGGACCTGTCGGGATGGGACGACTGATCCCCGGTCGGCTGCTCGCGCCGGGCGAGGCGCGCGGCACGGCGCTCGTCAGCCGGGAGCCGCTGTCGTTCTGGGGCGGCTATGACGCCGCCACGGGCGAGATCATCGACCGCGCGCACCCGCTCGCGGGCGAGCGGGCCGCGGGCCGCGTGCTGGTGCTGCCCTTCTCGCGAGGGTCGTCGACGGGCACGGCGATCCTGCTCGAGGCCATCCGCCGCGGCACGGCACCCGCGGCCATCATCGTCGGACAGCCAGACGCCTTCTTCGCACTCGCCGCGGTGGTCGGAGAGGAGATGTACGGGACGCGGCTGCCCGTCGTGGTCATCGACGAAGCGCGTCTCGCGGAGATCGGCACCGGCGACACGATCACGATCGACGCGACCGGCGCGTTGTCGGTGGCGTGAGCCTGCTCCGGCGCGGTGGGCCGGCCAGGCGCTATGATGATCGGGCGCGCTCGCACGCCGTCAGGAGATCGATTCATGGGACTTCGCGGGCCGGTGCTCGTCGCCACCAACTTGTCCGAGGCCGCCGACCGCGCGCTCGCCGAGGGCTACGCCGCGGCCCGCGCCCTCAAGGCGCCCTTCGTCGTCTGCCACGTGCTGCCGGAGGCCTTCCGGATCCGGATGCTCTTCCCGCATGCCGCCGGCATCGACAAGACGGCGCAGGCCGCGCTCGAAGAGAAGGCGGCCGCCGCGGTGCGAGCGCGCCTCGACGAGGTCGTGGGACGCGGGCACGAGGCGTCCCTGCAGTTCGAGTCCGGCAGCCCGCACGCGGGCATCCTGGAGATCGCCGCGCGCATCGACGCGGGCGTCATCGTGATGGGGCCCGGCCGCACCGCGCAGCGCGTGGCCCGCTCGGCCCAGTGTCCGGTGCTCGTGGCGCGCCCCGCGCTGGACGGCGGCGGCGTGCTGGGCGCCACCGACTTCTCGGATCCGTCGCTGCCCGCGGTACGGATGGCCGCCGACGAGGCAGCCCGCCGCGGGGTCCCCCTGCGGCTGCTCCACTGCCTCGGCGTGGACGAGACCGCCTACCTCGCCGTCGCCGCGATGCCCGACGCCGTCGCGCTTCCGCCGCTCTCGGAAGACGCCATCGAGCAGCTCGAAGCCTCGGCCCGCGAGCGCCTGAGGGACGCGCTGGCGACGGCGGGCGCGACCGGCGAGGCCGTCGTCACGCGTCGATCGCCGGGTGCGGGCATCGTGGAGGCCATCCAGGCGTCCCCGACGTCGCTCGTCGTGGTCGGCACGCATGGCCGCACGGGGCTGCGTCGGCTGGCGCTGGGCAGCGTCGCCGAGGACATCCTCGGGCACGCCCCCTGTTCAGTGCTGGTCGTGCCGATCCGGCCCGAGGCCTGACGCGCCGGGCGCGGTCGAGCGCGCGCGGAAGCGCGTCTCGGCCAGGTCGCGCGCCTCGACGAGATTCGCCTCGATGGCACCGCGCGTCCGCGACCGGATGACGGCGCGTTTGAACCCGCCCCAGAAGCCGCGCAGCAGATCGAGCCGCGAGCGGTTCACGTAGACGAGGTACGCGGCTGACGCGCGGGCCGGATCGGGTACCAGGATGGTGAGGCCGAGCGACGAATCGAAGTAGTGCGTGCTGTAGATCTGCTTCGACGTGGCCGCGAACGCCGCCGGCCCTGCATCGTGCAGCGTGGCGAGCGACAGGTGCGTGACCGACACCACTGTGCCCGGCCCCATCTTCTCCTTGGACCAGTACACGACGTCTTCGATGGTGGCACCGGTGGGCCGCGCCCGCGGGTAGGCGAGCAGGTAGTCGTGGAACAGCGGGAACAGCTCCCGCAGCAGGGCGGGCCTCGACGTCATCATCGCCCGGAACTCGTCGGCCAGCGACAGCGGACGGTTCGAGTCCTGGTAGATCATCAGCGCCTGGTCGCCCGAGACCCGGTAGCGGCCGACCAGGTCGACGAGCAGCTCGCGCATGAGTCGTTCCGCGGCCGCGTGCGCGTCGGGACCGTCCCACGGCACCTCGGTCCTGAAGCGCCCGATCGCCTCGGCGGACAACTGAACCTTGCAATCGCCCGGCCGGCAGCGGCGAAGCTGATCGACATCGCCCCGGTCGAGCGTCAGGCCGGCGGCGTCCTCGACGCGGGCCGGATCGCCAAACATGCCGATCTGCAGCACCGCATCGGTGCGCTTGAAGTCGACGATGTTCCGGAGTTGCTCGGCGTAGAACGCGGCCGGCACCTGCAGGCGGATCACGCCCAGCGTCGCCACTTCGCGGCCATCCGAGGCGTCGAGGGACCGCGCCACGGGCCTGCGTTCGTCGAGCGCGCGGAACTCGGAGGCCGTCAGCCGAAAGCTCGCCGCGAGAAACTGGCGCGCCGTGTCGGGGGCCGGCTGCGCGGCCAGGGCGAGCGAGACGCCGGCCAGGGCGCCAACCGCGAGGACGGCGGCGACGGGCATCATGACGCCGCGCGCCGCCGCCGGAGGTTGCGCGGAGAGAACGGAAGGCGGGACGGCGGCGGGGCCGGTGCCTCGGTGGGCGGATAGGCCAGGCGACGGCGGTGATACATCGCCTGCACCGTGGCGAGGGAGGTCGAGGCCAGGAGCGCGGCCGTCGTGGCCACGGGCACCGACGCCTGGGTCTGCCAGTAGGCCAGGCCCTGGGCGCCCAGGCAGACGGCCACGAACGCGCTTTCCCGGAGGACTGGATGAGCACCGCGCGGCGCCGTGGACCGGGACCGCGGGGACGGGGCGAGGTCAGGACCTGACATGCGGGCGCGACCTGTGTCGAGCTTACACGAACCGCCGCGTCCGTGGGGAGGGCACCCGCGGCGGTGGGCCGACTCCGGGCCGGACACGCCCCGCGCCGCCCACGTCGGCGGTGGTATCATGATTGCAGGTCCAACGAATTGCCGGACCGTCTCCGGAACAACTTACATGGCGCTGCACCTGCGGTGGACCGCGGCGGGCGGGCTGGACCCGGGAGTCGTCGGGGCGTCAGATGCCCCGCGGCTCCGGTCGCGCGCCATCGCGGCTTCGGGGGCGCGCGCCCGGCGGTGGCGCCGGCGCTGGCCGGTGGCGGCCATCGGGCTCTGGGCGCTCGCGCTGCAGGCCGGCGCGCGCTTCGGGGCCGACGTGCACACCATTCCGCCCGCCGTGCCGTCCGTGGACATCGTCGCCGCGCTCTTCGACCTGACGCCCATGGCCGTACCCATTGCGACGGGCGCCGCGCGCGCGGAGTGGCCGACGACGCGCCACGACATCTCGCGCGACCCGGCGCTCTGGCGTCGCATGCACGTGATGCACTGGAACGACGTGCCGGAGCCCCTCCGCCGGAGCGGGCTCGACGCGATGCTGGCGCGCTACCGCGGGCTCCTGGCGAACCCGCGGGTCTGGGACGGCATGACGGTGCATGACTGGGACGAGGTGCCGCAGCCGATCCGGACGATGGCCTATCGGCAGATGGTGGCGTACTGGGCCGGCTTCTACCGGGTCGGCGCGCAGTACGAGCTGCCGCCGGGCCTCGTGACGGACACGCTCGCCGCGATCGTCATGACCGAGTCCTGGTTCGACCACCGCGCGGTGCGGGACGACGGGAATGGCAATCGTGACCTCGGGCTCGCGCAGGCATCCGACTTCGCCCGTGAACGGCTGCGTCTGCTGCATGCGAAGGGCGTGGCCGACGTGGCGCCGTCCGACGAGGCGTACTTCAACCCGTGGGTCGCGACGCGCTTCGTGGCGCTGTGGATGTCGCTGCTGCTCGACGAGGCGGAGGGCGATCTCGACCTGGCGGTGCGCGCCTACCATCGCGGCATCGCGCAGGCGCGGGGCCGGCTCGGCGCGGTCTACCTCGACACCGTCCGCCAGCGGCTGACGGCGTTCATCCGCAACCAAGACGCCGGCTCTCCCGCGTGGAGTTACCTGTGGGTCGCGGGGCGCGCGCTGGAGCGCGAGGCGTGGCCCTGGACGGCGCGCCCCGCCCCCGAGACGCGCCCGCTACTGGGGGCGCCGGAATAGCCCGACGTAGACGGCCTTGCCGAGAATGTGGCCGTTCATCGCCTGCCAGATCTTCGCGCGGGTCTCCCACGGATCGCCGCCGGCCGGGACGTCGCGCATCGGGATATCGAGCGCGAACAGCTCGAACGTGTAGTGGTGCATGGGGCCGGTCGCCGGGGCGCCGGGCCCGCGATACACCGGACCGCTGGCGCTCACCTGCCGCATGCCGTCGGGCAGCTCGGCGCCCTTCGGCACGCCTTCGGGCAGCCCGGTGGCCGTGCCCGGGATGTTCCAGACGAGCCAGTGCACCTGATCTTCCGTGGTGCGGTTGCGCGCGACGTCGGGGTCGCGCATGTGCAGCACGAAGCTGACCGTGCCCGGCGGCACGTTGGTCCAGGTCAAGGCCGGAGACACCTGCTCGCCCGCCTGCGTGTACTTGAGGGGAATCTGGCCGCCGTCCGGAAACGCCGTGGTGGTGAGCGTCAGCGGCGGGCGGGCCGGTGCGCCCTGCGCGCCCGACGTGGGCGCCTGACCAGAGACGCCGGCAGGCGCGGCCAGCGCCAGCGCCCCAATCCAGTGCAGGACCTTCATGCGATGCTCCTCGACAAGTGACGGCCGGCGCGGCTCAGCGTTCGACCGTGAACGTGCGTCGGCCCACGGACACGCCGTCGAGGAAAACCTCGACCGCGTAGTTGCCCGGCGGGAACCCGCCGGAGTTCTGGATGTGGAACTCGGTGGCCGCCGCGCCCTGATATGAGACAGGCTTGCTCGGTTCGCTCACCGTGCGGCCCTCGTACTCCCACCGCACGCCAAGCGTCCCCGAGCCCGTCGCCGTGGTCTGCACCGAGACGTAGATGGTGTCGGTGGGCCGGAACACGGTGCGCGGGTCGCCGATGGTGTTGTCTGTGTTGAGGGAGCGGCCGAGCTGGATGTTCGACACGACGAGCGGGGCGTTCGATCGACAGGCCACCACGAAGACGGCGGCCAGCACCAGCGCGGTCAGGCGGACGGCGGTCATCTCGTCCCCATTGTACTGCGCCGCGCGCCTCTCTCTTACGGCGACCCGAAGGCCCACAGCGCCTTCGTCGTCCGCACGTACACGCGCCCGTCGGCGAAGGCGGGTGTCGCGTAGATCTCCTCGCCGAGGTCGTTGACGCTCTCGGTCGTGATGGCGCCATCGGGTGTCACGGTGACGACGGCGCCGCCCTCGGTGCTGAAGTAGATGCGGCCCCCGGCCGCCACGGGGGAGGCGAAGTGCGGACCGGGCGCGCCGGCCAGGCGACCCTGGCGGATGAGCGCGCCGGTCCTCGGGTCGAGGACGGTGATGATGCCGTTGTCGTTCACCATGTACAGGTGTCCGCCGTAGAGCAGCGGGGAGGGCAGCTGCGGCACGCTGCGGTGATACTTCCATCGAAACGCGGTGTCGCTCATGTCGCCCGACCCGCCGAGGCGGATGGCCAGCATGCCGTTCTCCGAGTCGAGGGCGGCCCGGTAGTACGCCCACTCGTCGCGGTTGAGCGTGCCGCTCGTGTCGAGATCCACCGCGTCGAACCAGAACGCGGCGGTGTACCTGGGAAACTCCGCTTTCGACAACACGCCGTCGCCGTCGGCATCGGCGGTCTTCCACACCTCCTCGGCCGGGGGCACCGAGACCTTGTTCCCCGGATCGTTCACCGGTGCGCCGTACCCGTTGACGTAGATCGTCCCGCTGGCCTGATCGATGACGGGTGTGGACTTCATCTCGAACGACAGGCCGCCGACCCACCAGAGCTTCCGCCCCGTTTCGGCGTCGTACGACGTCAGCAGGAACGACCCTGGCACGAGTACCTGATCGCGCCCGTCGGGCCCGCGCCACAGGATGGGCGTCGAGTGACCGCTCTTCGCCTCGGGGCGGTCCACCTTCCACCGCACGCGGCCGGTGCGCTTCTCCACCGCCATCACGTACGACCCAAGACTCTGATCGCATACGAGCACGACCAGATCGCCCACGATGACGGGTGACGCGCCCATGCCGTAGATGTTGGTAAAGGGCCCAAGCGGCATCGTCCACCGTTCCCGGCCCGCAGCGTCGTACGCGATGAGCCCGTAGTCCGGAAAGAACACGTAGACGCCGTCGGCTTCGACGGCCGGGCTCGGCGACGCGGGGTTGTTGCGCTTGTCGACCACGCGGGTGGCCACGCGGGGCGCGGGGCGCTCCCAGAGAATGCGGCCGGTGGCTCGGTCGATGGCAAAGGTGAGGAGCGTGCCGTCGCGGAAGCCGGTGAGGTAGAGGCGCTCGCCGTGGAGGATGGGCGACGAGTGGCCCTCGGGCAGCGCCAGGCGCCACACGACGTTCCTGGCCGGGCCGAACTCGGCCGGCACGTTGGCCGCCGTCGAGATGCCGGAGCCGTTGGGACCGCGGAAGCGCGACCAGTCCGGCTCATCCGCCGCCCGTGGGCCGGCGACGAGGGCGACGACGAGAACTGCGAGTGAAATCAGCCTGATGAGCGGAGAACGCATGCGGAGAGTATATGGAAGGCTTGGGGCTCGGGGGCCGGCGGGGGGTCAGATTTGCGCCGCGGGCCGCCCCAGGCCAGCCCCAGGCCTCAAACCTGTGCTATACTGGATGCCGTCTGGTGGAAGACAGCTCCCGCAGTTGACGACGTCCCGCGATAGTCTCGAGCCTCGTGATCGGTCTCGCCTCTCTCCGCAGAACGTAATCAGTTAGCAGCCGACTCCATTCGGGATCCATTTCGGATCAATCAGACGTTATCAGCCTCCGCATGGGCGGGGCGGAAGAGAGACAGTGACAGATGGCTCGTAAACTCTACGTTGGCAACATGCCCTTCTCGACCGAGGAAACCGATTTGCGCGAACTCTTCGCGAGCGCGGGCACGGTGGAATCCGTCACCGTGATGCGCGATCAGGCCACCGGCCGGGCTCGCGGCTTCGGTTTCGTCGAGATGGCGACCGACGAGGACGCGCAGAACGCGATCAAGTCGCTCAACAACTACCAGTACGGCGGGCGCAACCTGACCGTCAACGAGGCGCGGCCGAAGACCAACGGCGGCGGCTTCGGCGGCGGCCGAGGCGGCAACTTCGGCGGCGGCCGGCGCTCCGAGCCCCGCTGGTAGCGCCAACCACAGAGACGCAAGACAGGCCCGATCCCGTCCGGATACTCCGGGGTCGGGCCTGTTTTCTTGTCCGATTGTCAAGAAACTGAGATCACGGCGCAGCCGGATATCTCTGCCCGCAGTCAGCGAGAAGCGCGGTGGAGGCGTAGTCGATCGCATCTCCCTTTCCGACGCTTGAGAGAGGTCGCCAGGCGCATAGCAGCTTTCGCCGAGTCCTCATGCTCCCACACTCTGAACACCTGCCACCCCAACGCAGTCAGACGCGCGTCTGTGTCACGGTCACGTGCGACGTTCGTCTGCAGCTTCCTCCTCCACCATTCAGCGTTCGACTTCGGCCAGGTCCCGTGAATCGGACACCCATGCCAGAAGCAACCGTCCACGAAAATCGCTACTCTGGAAGCGACCAACGCGACGTCGGCTCTTCTGCGAGTACCCGGTACGGGCCAGTCGACTCTGAACCGCATTCCGAGTCGGTGCAACCACGATCTGAGCGCCAACTCGCAAGGAGTGTCACGGCGCCTCGTCGCTTGCATTCGCCGCCTTGCTCCCGTGCTGGATGGGTCTGGCCTAGTCCTCTTCTTCTTCCGGGCGTTCATTGGTTTCTGTCTCGTCGTCGGCCCATTCAAACTCCGCCGAATTCCGCCGGATGTAGGTCTTTTCAATCTCGTCCAGGAATTCGCCGTAGCTAATGAGGTCGCGCGGTCGCCCTCGCTTGGGCGAAGCCCTCTCGACGTCGAAGAACTGCATACGAGAGCCGTCGCCCTCGTAGAGACCGATAAAGACCCGCTCATACCGAGCGATGTCGTCGTGGGGATCATGACGCAGTGCGAGAGGCCTGAGGTACTGAACCCAGGCGCCAAACGACGATGACCTCGTGCCGCTGGCGTCGTCACATGCATCGAAGGGGAGAAACAGTACGGCGATCATCACAGCGTATGGCTGCCGTTGGTGATATCCGCTGGCTTCGGTGCGCAGTTCTTCGTCGTTACGCTTTCTATTGTGGATGTAGCCTCGGACAGCCTTCTCCCTGAAGTGAACGGACTTCAAGGAGATGCCGAATCCCAAGCCTAACTGCGGCGTGCTGTAGTTCACATCCAGTTTCTTTGGACCGCGAACCGATTGCGCGGGCGACTCGACGCTCCCGCCGGCTTCGTCTGGGAGAATCCCAGGAAACCTCTCGCGAAGTCCGTTTGCCAGGCAGATCGCCATGGCGTCGGCGAACCGCGTGGCGTACTTCCGCTTTTCTTCGGAGAGCTGGTGTCTGTTCTCCGAGGACGTCGCGGTGTCTGGCGGACGAGGTTCAGCTGCCCTCAGGACGTCACTGAGTGACGTTATCCGGCTAGGATTCCTGGGCATCACGCAACGGCGTTCGTCTCGGCTCGGCGCCTCACATACGCGGAGACGGCGCGACCGAACTCCTCGGGATAGCGAAGCGAACTATTCTCGAGACGACTCTTGAAGCCTCGGGCAGCCCGCGCCGAAAGCGGAGCCATGGTGTACCTCAGAAAGTCTGCCAAGTGAGGGCGTTCGTAGTTCACCGGCCACATCGAAACCGCCACAGCATGGGCTTCACGACCGGGACCTCCTAGGGCTGCTTTTGGCCAGACCACGCCAGGGCGGATCGTTTCGGACACTTTGGATTGATCGAACTCGCCAGGCGCGGCTAGCCGTTCACCGACCCACCTGGCCACTGGAACGCTCACAGCGTTGCCCACCAACTTCCACCGATGGCCTTTCCTGACTCCCTCGACTTCCCAGGCGGGCAGTGTCCAGTCAGCGGGGAATCCTTGAAGTCTCTCGGCGTCGCGGATGTCGGGCGTACAGATCGATCCGTCCTTCGGATTCCACACAGCTGGCGGGGATGGGATGCCAATCGTGGATCCACCCTTCAGCGTCGGCACAGCGTCAACAGCCCAGCCCAGTCCTCTGAGGCCTTCCGTCCAATAGAAACCGCACCAAACGTCATGACTGAACGGGGTGTTCTCCGGGGTTGCGTCGTCTGCGAAGAGCACCTGAGCTGGATCGTCGGAAGTCGATGCGAGCAGGATCACTCGCTGGCGTCGCTGCGGAAGCCCAAACGCTCTCGTGTCGACCACGCGGTACGCCCAACAGAACCCGCGAGCTTCGAGCTCATCCACCAAGAATCGCATCCCGCGGCCACGGTCCAGTTGCAGCATGAACGAGACGTTCTCGAGGAGAAGCCACCGTGGACCGTTCTTCTGTGCGTCGAGAAGCCTGAAAACGTGTCCGACGAGACCTGAGTTGACTCCGCGAATCCCCGCGGTACGTCCCGCTTGGCTCAAGTCCTGGCAAGGGAATCCAGCGGCTATCAGATCGACTCTGCCAGTGCTCTTCAGTGATCGGATGTCTTCGTGGAGATGAACGCCCGAGAATGCCCGACGAAGCACGTTCGCCGCGCCGGGCTCGATCTCGCACAGCAAATGCGAGTCGTGACCTGCTTGGGCGAGACCCAGTTCAATGCCGCCTATGCCAGCGAACAGACCAGCAACTGTGAGGCGCTTGGCGCGCTTTCGGTTGCCCACAACGTATGAAGAATAGCCTGCTGCCAGCGGCTGAACAAGGTCTCCGAAGACAGAGCCACCTGTCAGGCGATGAGCTCCGGCTGCAGCACGCGCTCGCTCGCCTTCCCGTCCACCACGCTCACGTAGTAGCACCGGGCGTCCTTCCGCGTCGCCACGACCCGCTTCACGTCGTTGTCCTGGAAGAAGATGCCCGCGTCGTTGTCGCAGGCGTAGCCGGGCTTCATCTGGCCCGAAGCGATGAGCTTCTGGTAGAGCGGGCGGCGGTCCTTCTCGGCGTCGTAGTGCGGCGAGTGGCTGCCCTTCAGGAAGCCCAGGCACTGCACGACCGTCAGCTCCTTCGGCCGCGAGTCGGTCGTCCCCTCCTCGAACCAGCACAGCGACCCGGCGCTCGCGCCGCCCAGCACGATGCCGCGGTCCCAGGCCTGCCGCAGCACGACGTCGATGCCCTGCGCCTTCCAGATGGCCTGCTGATTGAGGGTGTTGCCGCCCGACACGACAATGGCATCCATCGACAGGAAGACTTCCTCCCACGTCCGCGTCATCCGCGAGCTGGCGATGAAGCTCTCCTGCACGTGCGGCTCCACGTCGAGCGGCGCGCAGTTGCGGTAGAACCCGATGATGCCGTTCGCCGAATCCGCGGACGCCGTGGGCAGATAGCACACACGCGGCCGCGCCTTGCCGGTGAGCTCCGCCATGTAGCGGATGAAGGCGGTGTTGAACCCGCCGCCGGCAATCAGGATCTTCCGCCCGCCCGCGGCCGGCGCCTGCCCCGTCCCGCCGCCCTCCTCAGCGGCCACGGCGACATGCCCGGCACCCAGCGCGACCGAACCAGCAAGCGACGACAGGATGAACTCTCGGCGTTTCATGGGGTGATCCTTGTGGGCTTGGGACTCGAGGCTTGGGGCTCGAGCAACTGGCCACTGGCCATAAACCTACACCGATTCCGCCAGGAGCGCGGCGACAACCTCGGGCGACTCGGCGTGGATCCAGTGGCCGCCGGTCCTGTGGTGGAGGTGAACCCGTCCTCCCGCGGCGGCAGCCTCGAGCCGGGCCGCGGCGTCTTCGGAGATGGCGCTCGACTCCGAGGCCTTGATGAAGTGCAGCTCGACGCCCGCGGGCGGCAACTCGACAACCGGCCACAGGTCGGTCGTGAAGAAGTCCTCCAGCAGGCGCGCCATGACGTCGAAGTCCAGGCGCCACACGAACCCCCCATCGTCGCGCACGAGATTGGTGGCCATCCACTGGCCGACGGACAACGGAAAGCCGCCTGCGGCGATGAGGGCCACGGCTTCGTCGCGCGACGCAAAGCGCGTCGGACCGGCCCGGACGATGCGCAGCATGTCCCACGCGCCGCCCGATGGCGGCTTCACCTCTGGGGTCGAGTCGACGATCCACGCCTGCCGGAGACCCGCCAGGCCTCCGGCCGCCAGGGCCAGCACCACCTTGCCGCCGTAGGAGTGCCCGAGCAGCGCGTGGGGCGCCAGCGTGCGGGCCGACAGCCAGTCCGCGACGTCGGCCGCGAGCCCGGCGACGGTCTCGCCGTGCGCGCCGGGACCGGAGTCGCCGTGGTACGGCAGGTCCACGAGCCAGCACGCGACATCCGGCCGCGCCTCAACGAGCGCGCGCGCCACGGCCTGCAGGTTCCGACCGCGACCGTAGATGCCGTGCAGCATCACGACATGCGTGGCAGACCCGTCCTCGCGACCGAGGCGGCTGTACGACAGCATTTGAGATCTGAGATTGTAGATTCGAGAGTCGGTCTCGAGATCTGATTTCGCGCCCTCGATGGCGGCGGTGCACCTCCAACCCTCGACACTAATCTTGGAATCTCGGATCTCCAATCCACCTGGCGATCGCGGCGAGCGCGGCGTCGTCGCGCAGCACCGTGCCGAGCGGGGGCATCTGCGACGAGGGCTGACGCGACCGCATGCGGGCGTGCAGCGCGCTCGCCTGGGCATCGCCTGGCCGGATGAGCACCGATCGCCCCTGCGTGCCCGGCACCTGCCAGCTCGTCGGGTAATTCAGCAGCCGGCGCGCCACCTCGTCCGGGTCGCGACGGACGTCGGTCCAGCGGAGCGACGGGAAGTCCGCCGTGATTTCGCCGCGGCCGTTGTGGCACGAGCCGCAGTTGGTCGCGAGGTATCCGAGCGCGGCGCGCGTCTCGGGATTCCTGCTCTCGATGCGCGGCGGCGCCGCGGCGAGGTCCGCGCGGGAGCCAGCCAGCATGCGCCGGCTGACCAGCTCGTCGAGCGTCAGCATGCCCGGTACGGGCGCCTCGGCGTGCAGGGCGCGAGGGTCGCGATCGGGCGACAGCTGGAGCGCGGTGAAACCCAGTACCTCGGTGCGCCGGGCACCGTGACACGCGGCGCAGTCGTTCACGCCAGGAATGTTGTGCCGGCGTCCGGGCGCCACGGCCGCAACGCCGCGAACGCCCGCCGCGGGCGCGAGCGTCGCCTCGTTCTGCGCCTCGTTCCAGACGTAGCTGGCCATCACCCACTGCTCCGCGGCGGCCTTCCAGAGCAGTCGCGTCTCCACCTTGCGGCCTTCGAAGCGGAACTCCTTCCAGAACTTCGTTCCCGCCGGAAACTCCCACGCGCCTTCGTCGCGCCCGTCGACGGACGCCCCCGGCGGCAGGTACACCCACCGTGACTTCGCGGCGCCATCGGACCAGAGCGGGTACTGGGGCACGAACGGGCGGTTCCGCGGATCGACGGTGCCCGGTCGATCCGGGAGGTAGAGCCCGGTCTCGACAAGCCGCGGCGGCGCGTTGGACCGCGCGTCGGCGTTCGGCCCCGAGGCGCCGGCGGACAGAACCGCCGCGACGCCCGTCAGCACGAGCGCCACGGCGGCCGCGGTGAGGGTCTTCACTGCATCGACTCCGGCGGATCGATGGGCGCGGGCACCTTGTTCTTCACCGGCGGCAGCGACTGCAGGTAGGCGAACACGGCGCGGATGTCGTCGTCGGTGAGACCGCCGAGGTTGAAGTACGGCATCGGGGGCAGCAGCGGACGACCCTTGCCCTCGTGCCGGCCGGTCTTCATCGTCGCAATGAACATCTCCGGCGTCCACTTGCCCAGGCCGACCTCGGGATCGGGGGTCAGGTTGGCCGTGAAGCTCACGCCCCACGGACCGGCGAACGCGGTGTTGGTGCCGGCGGCCGTCCATCCCCACGGCCCCTCGGGGAGCGACGGCGCCGGCGGCATCACGAGATCGGCCGGGTGGCCGCTGAGGCGCCGCGAGACGTCGGGCTCGGGCCCGTTCGGCCCGTCCACCCACGGCGTATGGCAGTCGTTGCAGCCCATGGCCGAGACCAGATAGGCCCCGCGATCGATGCGGGCCTGGTCGGGCGCAGGCGCCGCAGCGGACGGTTCTGCGGCCGGTCCCTGCGGCACGGCGCGCGCGAACGCGCCCGAGAACACGACGAACGAAACGGCGAGCACGAAGGGGAACACAGCGGATCGGGTCATACGGTTCATCTCCGGAAAGGGAGACGGAACCGCCGATCTTGAGGAACCTGCGCGCAATCCTAAAAGTTCCTTAACGGGCGGTATACTTCCGCCTTCGCCCCATGATCGATACGGCGCTGGCCAGCTTTCTCCAGGGGTCCGTCTCCATCCATGTCGGCACCCGCAACGAGCGCCTCGAGCCTTCGGGCACGCCCGCCACGGCGGCCCGGGTCGAGGACGACGGGCGGCACCTGGTGGTGTTCGTCCCGGCGGCGGCGGCCCCCCGCATCGTGCCCAACCTCGAAGCGAACGGGCACGCCGCGGTCGTGTTCGTGCGGCCCATCGACGAGAAGGCCTGCCAGGTGAAGGGCACGTTCACGGGCGTCCGGTCCGCACGCGACGACGAGCGGCCGCTCATCGAGCGCCAGTGGGGGGCCTTCCTCGGGGCGCTCGAGCACATCGGCGTCGGCCGCGCCCTCGTCCAGTCGTGGCTCACGTGGCCGGCAGTGGCCGTGGGCCTGCGCGTGACGGCAATCTTCGATCAGACTCCCGGCAAGAACGCCGGCGCGCCCCTCGTATGACGCCGACTCTCGAGTCGCTCGCGACCTGCCTCCAGGGGCTCGTGCCGTCGGTGCTCTACACCTGCTCGAAAGACGGCGTGCCCAACGCCGCGTACCTCAGCCACGTCGACTACGTCGATCCGCGCCACGTGGCGCTCTCGTTCCAGTTCTTCAACACGAGTCGGCGGAACATCGCGGAGAACCCGCAGGCGGTGGTGCTCGTCACGGACCCCGACACGGGCCAGGGATGGAACCTGCGCCTGCGATTCGTCCGATCCGAGACCGAGGGTCCGCTTTTCGACCGCATGCACCTGCGCATCGAGGCCATCGCCTCGTACTCGGGGCTCAAGGGCATCTTCAAGCTGCGGGCGGCCGACGTCTACGAGGTCCTCGGCATCGAGGCCGACGTGGTGCAGGTGGGCACGGTGCCGGAGGCGTGCGGGACGCGGCGCGCGCCCGATCCCGTGTTCACGCTGACGGCGCTCCAGGACTTCAACGCGCGCATCCACAGGGCCGAATCGCTGGACGCGCTCGTCGACTCGATCCTCGAGGGCCTGGACGCCATCTACGGCTTCGGGCACTCGATGATCCTGGTGCCGTCGGAGGAGCCGGGCGTCCTCGTCACGCTGGCGTCCCGGGGGTACGCCGAGGGCGGAACCGGCGCCGAAGTCCGCGTCGGCGAGGGCATCTGCGGCCTCGTCGCCGAGGCCCGCAAGCCCATTCGCATCTCGGGCGTGATGCGCGGCCTCCTCTACGCCTACGCCGCGCAGGGCGAGGCCGGCACGCCGGGCCCGATCCGGCCCCGCATCGCGCTGCCGGGCCTGCCGAATCCCGGCAGCCAGCTCGGCATCCCGCTGCTCGTGCGCGGAGAGCTCGTCGGCGTGCTGTGCCTGGAAAGCGAGACGCCGTACCGCTTCCACGAAGAGGACAAGGTTGCCATCGAGCTGCTCGGCAGCTACCTGGCCGTGGCCATGCAGAACATGCAGCTCGTCGAGAGCGCCGCGGACGCCGCCGAGCGGGCGCCGACAACGCCCGACGCCGGCGACGGCGTCTGCCCCGAGGCACCCGCGGGCACGCGGCACGACGTCGTCTTCTACGCGGCGGAGGAAACCGTCCTCGTCGACGGCGAGTACCTGATTCGTGGGCTCCCGGCGAAGATCCTCTGGCGCGTGCTGTCGGAACGCGCCGCGACAGGCCGCGCGGAGTTCACGAACCGCGAGCTTCGGCTCGACCGGACGCTGAACCTGCCCGAGTGGCGGGACAACCTCGAGAGCCGGCTCCTGCTGCTCCGCCGGCGCCTCGAGCAGAAGTGCCCGGACATCCGCCTCGTCCCCCTGCGACGCGGCCGCTTCGCCGTGCACGTGGCCGGCGAGCTCACGCTCGTGGAGCGGCGGTGATCGGGAGGGGTGGAGCCTCCACCCCTCAGACCCTCCAAGCCTCCAAGCCTCTATTTCACCGCGAACGCAAACACTTTCCCGCCTGACGTGCCGGACAGCACGGCCACGTACTGACGTCCGTCGACCATGTAGGTGACGGGCGTCGCGACGCCCTGCAGCACGTCGTGACGCCACAGCGTCTTGCCGGTCGCCGGGTCCAGCGCATAGAACGAGCCGGCGCCGTCGCCGACGAAGACCAGGTTGCCCGCGGTGGAGAGCACGCCGCCGCTCGGACGGAACTCGATGCGCCACCGTTCCTTCTGCGCCACCGGGTCCCACGCGACGAAGAAGCCCTGGATGCCCGGCAGCGGCGCCGGCGCCGCCGCAATCGCCGGCGCGTTGGCGCCCCGGCGCGTCCCGGTGTTCCACTGTCCGGGCGTGAAGTTGAACGCGTCCTCGGCCTGGAAGATCGAGCTCGTGTTCTGGCCCGGGAAGTACACGAGGCCGGTGGCCGGGTTGTAGGCCATCGGCGGCCAGTGATGCGCGCCGATCGGCGACGGCGACAGCCGCGCGCCCTTCTTGCCGTACCGCGCTTCGGGAGTCTCCACGGGGCGGCCGGTCTTCGGATCGATGTGCGTCGCCCAGTTCACGTTGGCATAGGCCGCCGCCGAGATGAACTCGCCCGTCACGCGATCGATCACATAGAAGAAGCCGTTCTTCGGCGCCTGCATCAGCACCTTGCGCGCGCGGCCGTTGATGGTCAGGTCCGCCAGCACCATCGGCTGTGCGGCGTTGTAGTCCCAGTCGTCGCCGGGTGTGGTCTGGTAGTGCCACACGTACTCGCCCGTATCGGCCTTCAGCGCGACGATGGACGACAGGTACAGGTTGTCGCCGTACCCCTCGCTGCGGTGATCGCGGTTCCACGGCGACCCGTTGCCCGTGCCCACGTAGACGAGGTCGAGCTCGGGGTCGTACGAGATGCCGTCCCACGGCGTGCCGCCGCCGCCGTACTTCCACCACTCGCCGCGCCAGGTCCGCACGGCGAGCTCCATGGAGCGATCCTCGACGCCCTTGGACGGATCGCCCGGCACGACGTACCAGCGCCACGCCTGTTTGCCGGTCTCGGCATCGTACGCCGTCAGGTACCCTCGGACGCCGTACTCGCCGCCGCCGTTGCCGATGAGCACCTTGCCCTTGACGATGCGGGGCGCGCCCGTGATGCTGTAGTCGCTGTTGAGCGGCGTCGTCTGCACCGACCAGACAACGTCGCCCGACCTGGCGTCGAGCGCCACCAGCCGTCCGTCGAGCAGGCCCACATAGACGCGGCCCTTGTAGATCGCGACGCCCCGGTTCACCGGGCCGCAGCAGAAGCGCGGCCCGCCGTCGGCGGCGCCGCCCTTGACGAGCGCCGGATCCCACTTCCACTTGAGCGCGCCGGTGCGAACGTCGATGGCGAACACCACGCTCCACGTCGACGTCCCATACAGCGTCCCGTCCCAGACGATGGGCGTGGTCTCGACCTTGCCCTGCGAGCCCACTGCCGTCGACCAGGCCACGCCGAGGCGCGCGACGTTGCCCTGGTTGATCTGGTCGAGGGGACTGTGATGCGTCTCGGCATAGTCGCGCCCGTAGGTCACCCACGCCTCGGGTGGTGGCGTGCGCAGCGTCGCATCGTCCACCTCGCGGGACTGGGCCGAGAGGCCGAGGGCGGCGACGAGGCCGGCGGCCAGAGCCAGCCAGGGCGAGCGGCGAAGGAGTGTCGGCATAGGGGCGCAGTGTAGCGCAGGGCGCGGCCGGGAGGGCTGGCTTTTCGCCCGGTCCGCAGCCGATCATGGACCGTCGTGAGGAGGCGCCGATGGAGTTCGACTCGGGCGATGTTCGACTGCGATACGCCGTCACGGGCAGCGGTGAACCGCTCCTCTGGCTGCATGGCTTCATGGGCGCCGGCGCCGACTGGCTGCACCTGTTTCCGGAGACGCCATCCGGGTTCCGCCTCATCGCGCCCGACCTGCCGGGGCACGCGGGCTCGTCGTCGCCGACCCGGCCCTTCAGGTTTGGCGAGGCCGCCGATCATGTCGCCGCCCTCCTGCGACACCTGGGCGTGCCGCGCGTGAAGATCATCGGCCTGAGCGGCGGCGGCATCGTCGCGCTCCATCTCGCGACGCGCGATCCGGATCTGGTGGACGCGATGGTGGTCATCAGCGCGCCGCCGCGGTTCCCGCCGGAGGCGCGCGCGATACAGCGGCAGTGGTCGGCTGAGATGCTGCCGCCGAGCGAGCGCGCGCGCCTGCAGGCCACGCACGCGCGGACAGGACAGCTCGACTGGCTCTTCGCCGAGGCGCGCGGCTTCGCCGACAGCCACGACGATGTGGACTTCACGCCCGAGCGGCTGGCCTGCATCACTGCCGACACGCTCATCGTCTTCGGTGATCGCGATCCGTTCTACCCGGTGGCGCTCGCAGTCGAACTCCACCAGCACATCCGCGACGCGAGGCTGTGGGTGGTGCCCAACGGCGGCCACGGACCGGTCTTCGGCACCATGGCGCCTGCGTTCCGCGAGACGGTGTTGCCGTTCCTGCGCGGCGCGTGGCGGGTCGCACGCTGAGCGGCGCGGCAGCCGTCAGGATGGAGCGGCGCGAATGCCGCGATGGGCCCCCGTGGCGTGCGGCGCGCCTGCGCCTACTGCCCCGGCACCATGATGTGCGCCGTCGACGTGCCGGCGTTCATGATCCACGCGCCGCCCAGCTTGGGGTTGTCCGGAAGACCGGTGGACGCCGTGGTGGCGCCAGGGACCGCAATCATCACGTGGTGCGGCCGGGCTTCCTCGCGCGACTTGCCCGCAACGCTCCACCACATGGAGCCGTATTCGGGTTTGATGCGGGTGCCGTTCTTCTCCATCTCCGCAAGCAACGCCTCCGACTTCTTGCGATCGCCCGTCGCCTCGGCTTTCAGGTTCTGCGCGACGCGCTCGAGGTTGGCGATGCTGGTGCACTGAACGGAGAAGGGCTGCTGCAGCGGAAATCCCGAGCGGTCGTAGCAGACCAGGCGGTTGGTGCCCTTCCGCAGCGTGTCGTACGTGTAGTCGGCCTTCCACTTGATGACGGTGGCCTGGTCCCGCTGGCTGCCCGGGGCCGCGATGAGGGCCTTGTCGACGTCCTCCTGCGAGGCGCCGGGTTCCAGGGGCGGCGGCGCCGGGCGGTTGCCGCCCTGGGCGAACAGGAGCGACGACACCGCGAGAAGACCGGCGGCGAACAGGGCAGTGCGCTTCATGGGAACCTCCGTGGGGCCCTATTGTATGCACCGCCGCCCCTGGGACGGCGCCGGTGCGACGGTGCCGCGACGGATGCCGGCGGCCGCGACGCCCCGGGGAGGCCCCGGCTGGCGGGGCCCCCGGAGGGCTCGCGTCATTACGCCGATAAGCGTAATGATTACGTATAATGACGTGATGGCGGCAGCCAACCCGTTCGTCTACGGCGAGATCGTGGCGTCGGGCGCCTTTGCCGATCGCGACGCGGAGCGCGCGCGGCTGGCCGGCGACCTCGCGGAGGGCCAGAAAGTCTTCCTGATCTCGCCCCGCCGGTACGGCAAGTCGTCGCTCGTCCGCGCCGTCATGCGGCGGCTCGCCGCCGAGGGCCTCATCACGGTCGAGGTCACCGTGGCCGCCTCGAGCTCGTACGTCGCGTTTCTCGAGGCGTACGCGCGGGCTCTCGTCGCCGCCGACACGCCGGCCAGCCGGCTCCGCCGATGGGCCGGCCAGCTGCTTCGGTCGGTCTCGCCCGAGATCAGGTTCGAGGCGGCGCCCGGCGGCGAACCCCGCTTCGCGCTCGGCTTCCCCGCCGCCCGGACCGCTCGCGACGTGGCGCGGCTCGCGGCGGAGATCTTCGCGTTGCCGGAACGCATCGCCGCCACCCGCCGCCGGCGCGTGGCCGTCGCCCTCGACGAGTTCCAGGCCGTGGCCGCGTTCGACGGAGGAAGCGTGGAGCACGCGCTGCGCGCTGCCGTGCAGGATCAGCGGCCCGTCGGCTATGTGTTTGCCGGCTCCGAGCCGTCGCTGATGGAGCGGATGCTCGGCTCGCGGCGACCCTTCTACAAGGCCGGCCCGGTGATGCGCCTGGAGAAGATCGATGAGGGTCTGTTCGCCGCCTTCCTCGAGGCGCGGTTCGCTGCGAGCGGTGTGCGGCCGGAGCCCGGCCTCGGCGAGGCCATCGTCGAGCTCGCCGGCAACGTCCCGTACGACGTGCAGCGGCTCGCCCACGAGACGTGGGACCAGGTGCGCGCCGAGGGCCGGCGGGAAGCCGGCCTCGACGACCTGCACCGGACGCTGCAGCGGCTGCTCGGGGAGCAGCACACGGTGTTCGAGGAGTCGTGGCAGCGCCTGACGCTGGCACAGCGGGCCGTGCTGCGGGCGGTCGTGCTCGAGCAGGGGCGGGAGATGCTCTCCGCCGACGTGCGGGTCCGCTACCGGCTGCCCGGACCCTCCAGCGTGCAGTCCGCGCTCGCGGCGCTCGTGCGCCAGGACATCGCCATGCGGGAGGGAGACCGCTACGTCGTGGCCGACTCGCTCTATCGGGAGTGGGTGGCGCGCCGGACGTACTAGCCGCCCGCGCTGACACGGGCTGCTACGCCTCCGACGTGCGATCGTTGGGCGTCAGCGCTTCGTCGCCGACCAGCTGGCACCCGTGCTCGTGGTGCCGCCCATCCGGTTGCCGTTCACCGTCCCGGTATAGCGGGTGTCGCCGACGCGGAAGCTGATCTCCGCGCCGCGCAGGCGGCCCTCGTCGATCGGCGCGCGGTCGAGCGTGCCCGTGAAGCGCTGGAACTGCTGGCTGAGCGTGAGCGTGCCCTGGTCCAGCTGCCACGCGCCCTCGACCTTGGCCGGCACGATCCACAGGTGCGCCGTGCACCAGCTCTCGCAGCCGTCGTCCACGGTCTGCGTCTCGTCCGGCTGCCAGTCCTCCATCGTGAACGAGTTGGAGACGATGCGGGTGCCGGGCTTCAGATTCAGCAGCGTCGGCCGCAGCTTCATGTTGATGGACGGGAGCAGGAACATGGTGATGACCTGGGCCTTGGAGAGATCGGTCTCGAAGAGATCGGCTTCCTCGAACCGCGCCAGGTCCGAGACGCGCGCTGCGGCGGCGTTCTTCCTCGAGAGCGCCACCATGTCGGGGTTGTACTCGATACCGAGCGCGCGGATACCGCGCTTGGCGGCCGTGATGACCGTGCGCCCGTCGCCCGAGCCGAGGTCCATGAGGAAGTCCTGCGGCGTGACCTTGGCCATGTCGAGCATCCGCTCGACGAGCACCTGGGGCGTGGGCACCCAGACGACGTCCTTGCCGGCCTGCCCGACCTGCGGCTCGAACGGCTTCTGCGCGTCGGCGGCCTGCCGGGCCAGCGCCGGAGCCGCGAGCGCGAGCGCCAGAAGCAGGGCCAGTGGACGAACCGTGTGACGGATGGCGTTCATTGAGCGGGTCTCCGTGTGGAACGTCGATTATACGAGCACCGGCGCCCGTCCGCCTACCGTCCGACGTGCCCGTCCCTGACGTCGCAGTCGCCGTCGACGGGCTCTCTGTTATAACGGGTTGGTGGCGAATCCAGTAGCCCAGGCCTGGCGGACCGTCTCGCGCATGCCGCTCGTCGCGAGCGTCGTCATCGTCTCGCTCGCGGTCGGAATCGGCGTGAACACGACGGTGTTCTCGTGGATTCAGACCTTCGTGTGGAATCCGCTGCCGGGCGTGGACCGTGCCGGCGCCTTTCTGCTGGTCGAGCCGCGGACCGAGGCGGGCGGACATCCGGGCGCGTCCTGGCGCGAGTACCTCGACCTCCGCGAGCGCCTGCGGGCGATTCCAGACCCGGTTGCCTTCCGGATGACGCCCCTCAACGTCGGCGAGCCGGCGCGCACCGAGCGGGCCTATGCGCTGCTCGTCTCGGGCAACTACTTCCGCGCGCTCGGCCTCGAGCCGGCGGCGGGCCGCTTCCTGCGCGACGACGAGGCGGCGCGGCCCGGCGGCGAGCCGGTCGCCGTGATCTCGTACGACTACTGGCGGACGCGATTCGGTGGCCGTGCCGACGCGCTGGGCGCCGAGCTGCTGCTGAACGGCGCGCGCGTCACGGTCGTGGGCGTCGCGCCCGATCGCTTCCAGGGCACCGTGCTCGGCCTGCAGTTCGATCTGTGGCTGCCGGCCACGATGGCGCCGCTGGTGCTGGCGGGCTCGCGCGAGCTCGACGATCGGAGCCTGCGCGGCTACACCGTGATGGGACGGCCGGCCGGCGGCGCCTCGGCCGTGCAGGCCCAGGCCGAACTCGACGCCGCAATGCGCGACCTGGCGAGGCTGTACCCGGCGTCGAACGCCGCCATGACCGGCCGCGTGCTGCCCTTCTGGCGCGCGCCGCGCGGGCCGCAGGGCATGCTGCTCGGCGCGCTGGTCGCGCTGCAGGGCATCATGCTCGTCCTGCTGCTGGCCGTCTGCGGCAACACCGCCAACCTCCTCCTGGCGCACGCCACCACGCGGCAGCGGGAGGTCGGCGTGCGCCTGGCCATTGGCGCGTCCCCATCGCAGGTGATGCGCCTGCTGCTCGCCGAGGCGTTGACGCTCGCCATCCCCGGCGCGCTCTGCGGCGTGCTCCTGGCCGTCTGGGGCACCACCGCGCTCCGCCGCATGACGCTGTCGATGGCGTTCCCCATCCGGTTCCAGACGGGCATCGACCCGTGGGCGCTGGCCTTCGCGCTCGCGCTGGGCGTGGGCGCCGCGCTGGTCTTCGGCCTGGCGCCGGCGCTGCAGCTTGCGCGAGTCGATCCGCTGCGCGCGCTGCGCGCGGGCAGCCGCACGGCGACGCGGCACGCGCTACGCTCCGCGCTCATGACCGCCCAGGTGTGTCTCGCGCTCATCGTGCTGATGGTCGCCGGACTGTTCCTGCAGGGCGTCCAGGAGACGCGCGACATCGACCCCGGCTTCCGCCGGGACGGCATCCTGCTGGCGGCGTACGACCTGACGGGTCGCGGGGTCAGCGACGCGGACGCCCGGACGTTCGCGGCGCGCCTCCTTCAAGCCATCGCGGCGCTGCCCGAGGTCGACTCCGTCGCCATCGCCGCGTCGGTGCCGCTCGACATCCACGGGCTGCCGCAGCGCGCCTTTGCCCTCGAGGGAGCTTCGCGCAGCGACGGTGCGCTCGACCGCGCGGTCACCAACCTCGTCACGCCTGACTACTTCGACACGATGGGCATGGCGCTGCTCGACGGGCCGGGCTTCAGCGCGCTCGACGATGAGGCGGCGCCGCCGGAGGTGGTAGTCAACCAGGCATTCGTGGACCGCTACGTCCCGGCGGACGTCGTCATCGGGCGCCGCATGCAGGTGCGCGACCGCACGTATCTCGTCGTTGGCGTCGTCGCCACCACGGTGTCCGAGGCGTTCGGCGAGCCGCCCACGCCGGCCATCTACTTCTCGTACCGCGACCGGCCAGCCGCCGCCGGCGAGATTCACGTCCGCACCCGGGCCGGCAGCGAGATGCTGATTGCGCCGGGCATCCGTCGCGCGGTCCGCGAGCTCGATCGGTCGCTTCCGCTCTACAACGTGCGGACGATGACCGAGCACGTCGAGACCAACCTGTTCCTGCGGCGCATCCCGGCACGGATGTTCATCGCCCTCGGACCGTTCATCCTCGCGCTCGCGGCGATCGGCGTCTACGCGGTCGTGGCCTACGCCGTGTCCAACCGGACGGCGGAGATCGGCGTGCGCCTCGCCCTCGGCGCCACGCGCGCCGGCGTCATCCGCCAGATCGTGCGCGAGAACCTGCGCCTGATTGTGGCTGGCGCAACCGTCGCGTGGATCGGCATGTGGGGCGTCAACGCGCACCTCGTGCGGCGGCCGCTCGATCCGGTGGTGTTCGGCGCGGTGCCCCTGATGCTGGTCGCCGTGGCCGTGCTGGCCTCGTGGGTGCCGGCCCGCCGCGCGGCGCGGGTGGATCCGAGCGACGCGCTTCGGCAGGAGTGAGGAGGGGCGGGTGTTTCCCTACCACGACGAGAACGAGACCCTCCGCACGCCGGTCGTCACCATCGCGCTGGTCGGGCTGTGCTCGCTCACCTGGCTCGTGGTCCAGGGGGCCGGTGCGGACGCGTCGCTCGCGCGCTCGGTCTGCAACCTGGGCCTCATCCCGGGCGAACTCACGGGCCTCGCGCGCCCCGGCACGGGCTTCCCGATGGGCGAGGTCGGCGTCTGCCTCGTGGACCCCGGCCGGCAGCCCATAAACCTCTTGACGTCGATGTTCCTCCACGGTTCGTGGATGCACCTCATCGGCAACATGTGGTTCCTCTGGCTGTTCGGCAACAACATCGAGGACTCGATGACGCGGCCGCGCTTCGTGGCCTTCTACCTGCTGTGCGGCCTTGCCGCGGCCATGGCGCAGGTCGTGGTGGATCCCTCGTCGGTCGTGCCCATGGTCGGCGCCTCCGGCGCCATCAGCGGCGTGATGGGGGCCTACCTGGTCCTCTACCCGCGCGTGCGCGTCTACACGCTCGTGCCGCTCGGGTTCGTCATGACGTCTATGGCCTTGCCGGCCTGGGTGATGCTCATCTACTGGGGGCTGCTGCAGCTCGTGGGGGGCTTCGCCACGCTCGGGGCCGAGGGCGGCGGGGTAGCCTTCTGGGCGCACGTCGGCGGGTTCGTGGCCGGCGTCGTGCTGGTGAAGCTGTTCGCCCGGCCTGAGGCGGCGCTCGCCCAGCGCAGGGCCGTCCGGTGGGTGCCGCCGAGCGGGTATCGGGGCAGCTGGGGCTCCAGGCTCTAGGCTCTGGGCTCTGGGCTCTGGGCTTCAGGCTCTGGCAAGGCCCGGAAAAGGCGCTTGTGCTTGCCGCTGATTTTCGCTATATTTTCGCCTTCAGGAGGGCCCCATGGATCAGGCTCAGGCGAAGACGCTCGTCGACTTCATGACGAAGCTGTGGGAGGGCGAGTTTCCGGCGACGTGCAAGGTGCTGGCGGCGGTGCCGGACGGCAAGCGCGACTATCGTCCAGACGCGAAGTCGCGGACCGCGTGGGAGCTGGCGGTGCATCTGGCGGCCGGGGACATCTGGTTCCTGCAGTCGATTTTCGACGGCGCGTACACCTACGATCCCGACGCCGAGAAGCGCCTGGCCGCGGGCTTCAAGGGCGTGGACGATGTGGTGGCGTTCTACAAGAAGGAGTTCCCGGACAGGCTGGCGGCGGTGCGCGCGCTGCCGCCGGAGAAGCTGACGGCCCCCGTGGATTTCTTCGGGATGTTCCAGTGGCCCAACGTGTCGTACCTGGGCTTCGCGAACAACCACTCGATCCACCACCGCGGCCAGCTCGCCAGCTACCTCCGCGCGATGGGCTCGAAGGTCCCCGCCATCTACGGCGGCAGCGCGGACGAGCCTATGTAGTAATGACGAACGGCAAAGGGCGAATGACGAAAGGCCGGCTCGTTCCTTTCGTCATTCCCTTTCGTCATTCGTCATTCGTCATTCGTCATTTCCGTATCACCACCCCCGTCAGCTCCGCGATGGCGCCGGCGGTGGTCTGGGCGGCGTTGAGGCCGAGGCGGAAGTCGTCGTCCGAGAACGTCGAGTAGAGGTCGGTTGGCTGGTGCCAGTGCGGGTCCCAGCCGGCGCCAATCTGCGTGCCACGCTCGTTCTCGCGCAGGCTGATGGCCGGGACGATGTCCATGAAGGGCGTCGAGTCGGTGTTGGTCATGTGCGGGCCGACGGTTGCCGGGTAGTCGCTGGCGTACAACTCGTTGGCGCGGTGGAAGAACCAGGCGAGCGTCTGCGCACCGGCAGCCATCTTGGCCGTCGACTGGAACTCGATGTTGACGTCGGCCTCGGGACGCTGCGTCGGGCTGACGGTTCCGTCGGCGCGCGGCATGCCGTGATCGAAGAGCATCATGTCGTGCTGGATCATGCCGAGCCATCGCGGTTCGGGATAGCGGCCCGACCCTGGGGGATCCTCGCGCCCCTGCAGCGCCTGCCGCTGCTCCACGTACGCGCGGGCGCCGTTGAGGCCCGTCTCTTCGTTGTTCCAGAGCGCGAAGCGGATGGTGCGCTCGGTAACCACGTCCGGCATGCTGAAGATGCGCGCCAGCTCCATCACGAGCGCCGTGCCGGATCCGTCGTCATTCGCGGCTTCGCCCCACCCGTGGCCGTCCATGTGGGCGCCGATGATGTACATCTCGTTGGGGTACTTCGAGCCCACCTTGGTGCAGAAGACCTGCTCGCGCGGCCCGTCCTGGGCGGGCTCGGAGTTGAGGGCCCGGAGCCGCTCGTCCGGCTGGCGCATCGGGTCGTTGTTGACGCCGGTGCGCGCGCGGTTGCCGCGCAGTCGCCCGCCGCCTGACGCGCGGGGAATGGCCGGCTCGGGCCGCTGGGCCGCCCCGCCGCCACCGCCGGCGCCGGGGTTTCGCGGTGGTGTCGTGTAGGTGTAATTGATGCGCTCGGTGGGACAGCCGTAGCTCTTGAGCTGCGCTTCGATCCAGTCCACCGCCTTGCGGTTCCGCTCGGTGCCCTGCCGGCGATCGCCGAACTGGGTGAGACCCTTGATCGTTGCCTTGTACCGCTCGAGGTCGAGGCGGGAGACGAGGGCCGTAACGTCCGGCATCGGGTTGGGTGGCGGAACGGTGGGACCGGACTGCGCCGCCGCCGACCCCGCGGCCAGCGTGAACACCCCCGCCAGAACGAGCTGCGCCCGCATGGTGAGTTCCTCCGGCGTCGATTCTACCGGGCACCGCCGGTTGACCGCCAGCGCGCGGCTTCGGAGTAAGATGCCGCCATGAGCAAGGCCGGCCGAAACGACCTCTGCCCCTGCGGCAGCGGCAAGAAATACAAGAAGTGCTGCGCCGGCAAGCAGCAGAACGCCGGGACGAACTGGCTGCTCGTCGGCCTGGTGGCGGCCGCCGTCGCGGGCGCCCTGGCACTGGGCTTCCAGTCGGTCACTGACGAACAGGTCGGTCCTGGCCCGGGCCGCGTCTGGTCACCGGAACACGGGCATTATCACTAGCAGGTGCCCAGGTACAGGGGTGCCCAGGTGCACGGGTGTAGGTGCCCCGGTGTTCCGGCGTCCCCGCTCCTGAGCCAGCGCGCAGCCTCTGCAACCGCGGAGACCGCTGCACCCTCGGACGCGCGTGCGTGGGCACCTGCGCGCTCTGGCTCTCGAGGCACCCGGGCACCAGAGCACCCGGGCACCTGAATCAGTCTGTAGGATTCGTCGCAAACACCGTCAGCTCCGGGATGAAGCCGCGGTCGTCCATCTCCAGGACGGCTTTCACCGCGTGCGCGATCTCCTCGCCGCGGAGCTTGGTCGGGTTGGCCTGCTGTGACAGCCCCGCCGTCGGATAGAACCCCGTCAGCACCTCGCTCGGGTTGATGAGGCACACGCGGATGTTGTGGGGGCGGAGCTCCGCGCGCCAGCACTCGGTCATCCCGCGCAGGGCGAACTTGCTGGCGTGGTACGCCGTGCCGTTGGCGCCGCCGCGCAGCGCCGCGGTGGACGCGATGTTGATGATGTTGCCCTGATTCCTCTTGATGAAGTGGCGCGCGGCCTCGCGAGCCATCAGCATCGCGCCGGTCACGTTGGTCGCGAACACACGGTCGAACGCCGCCCGATCCATCTCGACCAGCGGCTTGAAGACGCCGAAGCCCGCGTTGTTGACGAGCACGTCGAGGTGGCCGAAGGCGCGGAGAACCTCCGCCATCGTTCGTGTCACGTCGGCGTCCGACGAGACGTCGGCCTGAATCGGGTGAGCGCCGGTGGCCGCGGCGGCTTCGGCCAGCCGCGCGGCGTCGCGGCCCGTGATGGCGACGCGGGCGCCAGCGGCGCCGAGCGTGGCAGCCACCGCGCGGCCGATGCCGCTGGATCCGCCGGTGACGAGGACGGTCGCGCCCGCGAGGTTCATCGGTCCCTTCGGCCGGGCGTCGGCCCGGCAATCGCTACTGCAGGCTGGGCGGCATCGGGGTGAAGCCCCGCGACGCGTAGTCGACCATCGTCAGCGCCAGCAGGATGGCGAGGAAGAAGAGGCTCGAGACCACGACGAGCTTGGTCAGGCGGCTGCTGTACTTCACGTGCATGAAGTAGAGCACCACGAGCGACGCCTTGAAGGTGGCGATGCCGAGCGCCACGACCTTGTTGAAGGCGCCGAGGTCCAGGTAGGCCACCGCCACCGTGACCACGGTGAGGACCATGAGCGCCGCGAAGATTCCGACGTACAGGCTCTTGGGTGCGATGTGCGACATGGCTAGACGTGGCGCTCCACGAGGTACAGCAGCGGGAACAGGTAGATCCAGACGATGTCGACGAAGTGCCAGTAGAGGCCGCTCATCTCGACCGGCGCGTAGTAGTGCTCGTCGAACCTTCCCTTCGACGCCATCCAGGTGATCGTGGCCAGGATGCCGATGCCCACGATCATGTGCAGCGCGTGCAGCCCCGTCATCGTGAAGTAGAGGCTGAAGTAGATCTGCGTGGTACGCTGCAGCTGTTCGGCCGACATCGTGCGGGGCGTGTGCGCCGCCTCGACGGGGGCCTCTCCGGCGGCGGGCTCGTGCGCCGACTCCCAGATGAAGTTCGGCCCGGGCACGTGGTGGTGCTCGAACTTGTCGGCGTACTCGATGACCTTGACCCCGAGGAACACCGCTCCGAGGAACATCGTCGCGATCAGCCAGTTGACGGTCGCCTTCCGGTGGTTGGTCTGCGCCGACCGCACGGCAAACGCCATGGTCAGCGAGCTGCCGATGAGCACCGCCGTGTTGAGGCCGCCCCAGAACAGGTCCAGCGACTTGCTGGCCTCGGCGAACGCGTCGTAGTACCAGATTCGGTACAGCGTGTACGCCGTGAAGAGGCCGCCGAAGAACAGGACCTCCGTCAGGAGGAATACCCACATGCCGAGGGTGACCGCCTCCTTCTGCTGCTGCATCGACTCGAAGTGATGCTGCAGCGCCGGGTGATGGCCGACCCCGTGGCCGTGAGCCTCTGCGTGCCCGACCGCGTTAGACAACGTGTTTCTCCCTCGCCACGTGCGGCGTGTACTCGTACGGCTCGTGCGTCACGACGGGCGTGACGTGGAAGTTCTCGGTCGGCGGGGGCGAGCTGTTCGTCCACTCGAGGCCCGACGCGCCCCACGGGTTGTTGCCCGCCGGCGCGCCCTTCTTGAGCGACCAGAGGAAGTACACCGCCGGCAGCAGGTAGCCGATGCCGAGCACGCTCGCGCCGGCCGACGACATGACGTTCAGCACCTGGAACTCGTCCACATACATGTGGTACCGGCGCGGCATGCCCAGGTAGCCCAGCACGAACTGCGGGAAGAACGTCAGGTTGAACCCGACGAAGACCAGCAGCGCGCTGAGGCGCGAGAGGAATTCGTTGTACATCCGGCCCACCATCTTCGGCCACCAGAAGTGCAGGCCGCCGAGGTAGCCCATGATGGCGCCGCCCACCATGATGTAGTGGAAGTGCGCCACCACGAAGTACGTGTCGTGCAGGTGGATGTCCGTGCCGAGTGTCGCCAGGAAGAGGCCGGTGAGGCCGCCGATGAGGAACAGCCCCATGAAGCCGTAGACGTACAGCATCGGCGTCTCGAACGAGATGGCGCCCTTGTAGAGCGTCGCCGTCCAGTTGAACGTCTTGACCGCCGACGGGATGGCCACCGAGAAGCTCAGGAAGGAGAACACCATCGCCGCGTAGATCGAGATGCCCGACACGAACATGTGGTGCGCCCACACGATGAAGCCGAACACCGCGATGGCCAGCGACGAGAACGCCACGAAGCTGTACCCGAACACCGTCTTCCGCGAGAAGGTCGAGATGATCTCGCTGATGACGCCCATGGCCGGCAGAATCATGATGTAGACGGCCGGGTGCGAGTAGAACCAGAAGAGGTGCTGGAACAGCACCGGGTCGCCGCCCCGCGTCGGGTCGAAGATGCCGAAGCCGAACGCGCGCTCCACGAACACCATCAGGATCGTGATCGCCACCACGGGCGTGCCCAGCACCTGGATCAGGCTCGTGGCGTAGTGCGCCCACACGAAGAGCGGCAGCCGGAACCACGTCAGCCCGGGCGCGCGCATCCGGTGGATCGTCACCAGGAAGTTCAGGCCCGTCAGAATCGACGAGAACCCGGCGATGAAGATGCCGAGCGCCGTCGGCACGACGTTCGTGTTCGACGCGGCCGCGCTGTACGGCGTGTAGAACGTCCAGCCGGTGTCCACGCCGCCGGCCACCATGGCGAACAGCGTGAACGACATCCCGATGACGAAGATGTACCAGCTGAGCAGGTTGATCTTCGGGAAGGCGACGTCCTTCGCCCCGAGCATCTGCGGCAGCAGGAAGTTGCCGAGCACGGCCGGCACCGACGGGATGAGAAAGAAGAACACCATCATCACGCCGTGCATGGTGAAGAACTTGTTGTACGTGTCGGCCTGCAGCAGGTCGCCCGCCGGCGTCAGCAGTTCCAGCCGGACGCCGACGGCGAAGAGCCCGCCGAGGAAGAACGCAATCGAAATCGAGATCAGGTACAGGATCCCGATGCGCTTGTGGTCCTTCGTCAGCAGCCACGACTTCAGGCCGTGCGTGGCGTTCAGGTAGTGGACCGCGGGGATGGCGTGTGTGGCGTCCATGGCTTACCGTTCCTGCTGGGGCGGCGTCGGGGGCGCGTCGCCCGGAGGCGCGGCCGACGGCACCAGCGTCGACTGCGGCGAAAGCGATTTGAGGTGCTCGATGAGGGCGGCCAGGCCCTCTTCGCTGATGAGACCCTGGAAGGTCGGCATCAGCGGCTGATAGCCCTTTACGATCTTCGCCTGCGAGTTGAGAATCGACTCGCGCAGGTAGGCCTCGTCGACGATGACGACGCTGTCATCCTGCAGCGCGACCGGCTGGCCGATGATGTTGTTGAGCGACGGGCCACGGCCCTGGCCGGTGTCCAGGTGGCAGGTGTTGCACGCCAGCTCGCTGAAGAGCCGCGAGCCCCGCTCCGCGAGCGATCCCCCGCCCGCGCCGCCCGCCAGCCACGACTGGTACTCGGCCGGCTCGAGCACGTACACCGATCCGATCATCCCCGAGTGCTTCGTGCCGCAGTACTCGGTGCAGAAGATATGGTACGTGCCCGGCTTGGTCGCTTCGAACCACAGCTCCGTGTAGCGCCCCGGGATGGCGTCGATCTTCGTGCGGAACGACGGGAAGTAGAGGCTGTGGATCACGTCCTCCGAGGTCACGGTGACCCGCACCGGGCGGCCTACGGGAACGTGCAGCTCGTTGATCTCCCGCTGGCCCTCGGTGTGCTGGAACTTCCACATCCACTGCTTGCCCACCGCATAGACGCGCAGCGCCTCGTCGGGCGGCCGGCGCAGGTGATAGTAGACCGAGGCGCCCCAGCCGAACATCACCATCGTAATCGCCGCCGGGATGATGCTCCACAGCAGCTCCAGCGGCAGGTTTCCCTCGATGCGCTCGCCGATCTCGCCGTCGTGGCGCCGGCGGTACTTCACGCCGAAGACGATGACGGCGACCACGACCAGCAGCGCGAAGAACGCCGAGACCGCGATGATGAACAAATAGAGCGCGTCGACGTCGGCCGCGAAGGTCGACGCCTGCTCCGGAAACAGCGGAATCCCAAATGAGCGCATAAGTTACTGCCCGGCGCGCGACTCGCGCCGTATCATGACCACCACGAACCCGACGAGCGCCACCAGCGTCACCGCCCCGCCCATCCGCACCGCGTTCATCGCGACGAACGAGTACGACCCGGTCTGCGGGTCGTAGTGGTAGCAGTAGAGCAGGAGCTTGTCGACCGCCGATCCAATCCGGCCCGCCGACGACTCCATCAGCGCAAACTTGAGATCGCGCGGCGCGTACTCGATCCCGAAGAAGTACCGGGACACCCGGCCGTCGGGCGTCGCCACGACAATGCCGCTCGCATGCGCGAACTGGCTCGTCCGCTCGTCCCACGCGTAGTGAAACCCCGCCGCGTCCGTCAGCGCCCGAATCGACGGCTCGTCGCCGGTCAGGAAGTGCCACCCCGTGCCAGCGCCCTCTCGCGCGTAGCGATCGAGGTACACCTTCTTCTTGCCCGCGGCCAGCACCGGCGTCTCGCGCGGATCGAAGCTCACGGTCACCACGTCGAACTCGCGGCCGACCGTCTCGTCCATCGCCTCCAGCGTGCGCGCCAGGCCGTTGAGCACCTGCGTGCACAGCATCGGGCATTCGTAGTACACGAACGCCAGCACGACCGGGCGGCGGCCGAAATAGTCGCCGAGCCTGACCGGCCGGCCCTCCTCGTCGCGGAACGCCGCGTCGAGCGGCAGCGCGGCGTCGAGGTTCTGATCGAACGACACGCCCTTGAGCGCGTCCGGCACCGCCGAAGACACCTGCCCCGGCGCCGGTCTCAGCCCGGGCGCCTCCGGCTGCGCCGCGGCGGAGGGGACACCCGCCACGAGCACGCCGAGCAGCACCGCCAAGATTCTCGTCACTTGCGTCTGTCCCCCCAACAACCCCCGAATCCCGAATCCCGACGCCAGACGCTCGCCGTTACCGCGGCGCCGTCGTCCGGCCGCCCGTGCTGTCCTGCACGACCTGGCCGAGCGAGCCGGCCGTTCCGCCCTCGCGCACCGGCAGACCGCGCCGCTCGATGAGGCGCATGGCCTCGTCAATGGGGATCCGCACGACGCCGGCGTTCCGGTCCACCCAGCCGTAGGTGGTCAGCTTCTCCCGCTCGGCCTGCCGGAGCAGGTAGACATCCTTGAAGGGCTGCGTCTGCAGGCGCGGCGCCGGGGGCTCCAGCGCCCGGCCGGCGGCCAGGGGGTAGACCTGCGCCGTCTGGTCGCGGGTGGCGGCGCGGCCCTCGAAGAACCAGAACGTGCCGTAGACGATCGCGGCCGAGATGATCATCGCGACCGCGAGCCAGATCGCGAAGTTGCGCGCGATTGCCGGCTCGATGTCCGTGTGCTCGTGCTGGGCGCCGTCGGGCGTCGGTCCGTACTCGAGATCCGATTCGTTAGTGGACATGGTGCGTCAGTGCCTTCTCCAGACCCGGATCGTTCAGCGGCAGCAGCGGCCGGCCCTTGAGCTGCATGGCGAAGAGCGTCACGAACACGCCGCCAAGCGCCAGCGGCAACGCCACGTCGAGCAGCGTGACGTTCACGCCGGCGGCGTGGAACTCCGGCGCGACGTGCCAGTAGTACTCGACCACCCGCGCCGCGACGAGCCACGTGGCGATGAACCGCAGCTTCCGCCCATTCCGCTTCAGATCGCGCGAGAGCAGCAGCGCGTACGGAATCGCGAACTGCAGGACGATGACGAAGAGGCTCACGTACTGCCAGCCGCCCGCCCACCGGACGAGGTAGTGCGGTATCTCCTCGCTCAGGTTCGCCGACCACGTGATCAGGAACTGGGAGAAGGTCAGGTACGCCCACAGCATCAGGAACGCGAAGAGCAGCTTCCCAAGGTCGTGAAGGTGCGAGGTGTTGATGACCTTGTCCAGCGGCGGCGTGCCCGACAGCATCACCAGCACGCTGATCATGAACGCGAGCGCGGACAAGCCCTGGCCGCCGACGTAGATGAGCCCCCAGATGGTCGAGAAGTAGTGGGGGTTCACCGACATCGTCCAGTCGACGGCGGCGAAGGTGACGGTCAGCCCGTAGACGATGAGCCCGCCGCCGGAGAGCCGCGCCATCCTGGTCAGCAGCGCCGGGTCGCCGGTGCGGTCGTGCTCGGTCGACCACGTCGTCAGCAGCGTCCCCATGGCGATCCAGATGACGAAGTAGATCACCTGGCGCGCGAGGAAGAACGGCACGTTCAGGTACAGCGCCTTGGCCTGCAGGATCGGGTCGGTGGCGACGGCGTCGGCGTGCGTCCAGTGGTAGAGGTGCCCCATCCCGGCCGCGATGGGCAGGAAGAGCACAGCCATGAACGGAAGCGTGCGCACCGCGGCCTCGAGCGGCCGGCGGATGACGACGCCCCAGGCGCCGCCGGAGAGGTGCTGCACCATCAGCAGCGCGAGCGATCCGAGCGCGATGCCGATCCAGAACGTGTAGGCGACCAGGTATGCCTCGTAGAAGCGGTCGAGGCCGGCCATGGCGAAGCCCGCGGCCGTGCCGAGCAGCCCGATGACGCCCAGCCCGAAGCCGAGCCGCTGGAGGCCCGGGAAGCCGTCCGGCGCCTGGTAGGTATCGGTGGTAGCCATGCTCAGTGACTCGCTCCCGGCGCGCCAGCGCCTGCCTCAGGGGCCCGTTCGAGCTCGCCGCGCCGCTCGGCCGGCACATCGTCGGCGGTCGCGTTCTGGCTGAGCTGCAGCGCGCGGATGTAGGCGGCGATGAGCCACCGGTCCCGCACGGGCACCTGCTCGGCGTAGCCCTGCATGGCGCCGAAGCCGTTGGTGATGACATCGAAGAAGTAGCCGATGCGCTCGGCGCGCAGCCGATCCTGGTGGTACGACGCCGCCTGGCGCAGGCCGCGCTGCACCACCATGCCGTTGCCGTCGCCGAGCTGGCCGTGGCAGGGAGTGCAGTAGATGTTGAACCGCTCGCGCCCGCGGAGCAGGTCGTCGTGCGACACGGCAAACGGGAACTCGGCGACGAACTCGCCGTTCACCTTGCCGGTGTAGAGCGCCTCGTCCTCGCGCAGCCAGCCGCGGGGCACGGTGCCGAGCGGGACGGCGCGCGCCGCGGCGCCGTTCGGCGAGGACGTGCTCGCCTCGTACGCCTCGTAGCGCGGCGCGTCGTGCATGTCCTGCCGGCAGCCCGCCGCGCCGAGCGCCGCGAGCGCCAGCACCGCGAGGGCCGTTCGATTACTCCGCAACGTCGTACACTCCCTTCGCGCCCAAGCCCTCGAGGAACCGGGTGACCGACGCCTGCTCGAACTTGGCGTCCGTCGCCTCGATGACGAGGAAGAACTTGTCGGAGCTCGCCAGGCTGAACCGCGGCACGTTGAACACCGGGTGATACGGCTGCGGCAGCCCGTTGAACACCACCATCCCGATGAACGCGGCGAGCGCCGAGAAGAGAATCGTCAGCTCGTAAGACGGCACGATGAACGACGGCCAGCTCGCGTCGGGACGGCCGCCGACGTTCATCGGGTACTCGATGACCGACGACCAGTACTGCAGCGCGAAGCCGGTGGCCATCCCCGTCAGCCCGCCGGCCAGCACGAAGCGCGGCAGCTTCGTCCGCTTCCGGTGGATGATGTCGTTCAGCTCCTCGAGCGGCAGCGGCGTGTACGCCTCGAGCGATCGGTACCCCGCCGACACCGCCGCCTTCGACGCGTCCACAATCGCCTGCGCGGAGTCGAACTCCGCCATCACGCCGTAGACGCCGCCGGTCTTGGTCTCCGCGTGCATGTCAGTGCGCCTCCCCGCGCGCGTGGCCGTGGCCGTGCTCGGCGTGCACCTTGGCCTCGGGCAGCAGCGTCCGGACCTCGAAGATCGAGATCATCGGGACGAAGCGGATGAACAGGAAGAAGAGCGTCACGAACAACCCCAGCGTGCCGACGAACGTCGCGAAATCCCAGAACGTCGGGTAGTACATCCCCCACGCGGCCGGCACGAAATCGCGCGCCAGCGTCGTGACGACGATGACGAACCGCTCCAGCCACATGCCGACGTTGACGATGAGCGACAGCACGAACAGGAGCTTCGTGTTGTGGCGGACCGACTTGAACCAGAGCAGCTGGACGAGCCCGATGTTGATCGACAGCAGCGCCCAGTAGAACGGCCCGTACGGCCCGAACATGCGCTGGTACATCATCCCGCGCTCCCACGCGTTGGCGCTGTACCAGGCGAAGAACGCCTCCATCGTGTAGCCGTAGCCGACGATGAGGCCGGTCGCCAGCATCACCTTGGCCATGTTGTCGATGTGGCGCATGGTGATGAGGTGCTCGAGGCGGTAGGCCGCCCGGATCGGAATCGCCAGCGTCAGCACCATCGCGAAGCCCGAGTAGATGGCGCCGGCGACGAAGTACGGCGGGAAGATCGTCGCGTGCCAGCCCGGCAGGACCGATACCGCGAAGTCGAAGCTCACCACCGTGTGCACCGACAGAACGAGCGGCGTCGACAGGCCCGCGAGGATCAGCGAGGCCACCTCGTAGCGGTGCCAGTGCCGCGCCGAGCCGCGCCAGCCCAGCGAGAACACGCCGAACACGACCTTCTTCAGCTTCGACACCGCCCGATCGCGCATCGTGGCCAGGTCGGGGATGAGCCCGACGTACCAGAACACGATCGACACCGTCGCGTAGGTCGAGACCGCGAAGACGTCCCAGATGAGCGGGCTGCGGAACTGCGGCCAGAGCCCCATCGTGTTCGGATAGGGGAACAGCCAATAGGCCGCCAGCCAGGGCCGGCCGGTGTGGAACAGCGGGAAGAGCGCCGCGCACAGCACGGCGAAGATCGTCATGGCCTCGGCGAAGCGGCTGATCGACATGCGCCACTGCTGCTTGAAGAGCAGCAGAATCGCGGAGATGAGCGTCCCGGCGTGGCCGATGCCGATCCACCAGACGAAGTTGACGATCGGGAACGCCCAGCCGACCGGGATGTTGTTGCCCCAGATGCCGACGCCGTTGACGAGCAGCATGCCGAGCGCCAGCTGCAGGAGCATGAGCAGCGAGAAGCCGATGAGGAAGCCGAACACCCAGCCGAGCGGCGTGCGGGACGCCAGCGGAATCTGGGCGATGGTCTCGGTAACCGTCTCGTACGACTGGCCCGGCCCGATGACCGGATGCTCGAGAACCGCCGTGGAGGACTCTGCGTGATTCGCCATCTCAGTGCTGCTCGCTCGACTCGTGCGATGCGTGGCCGCCCACCGGAGCGTTGGACGGCAGCGCCGGGTGCGGGTTGCGAACCGCCGCCAGATAGGTCGTGCGCGGCCGCGTGTTCAGGTCCGCCAGCATCGCGTAGTTGCGCTGGCTCGCCTTGAGCTGCGCCACGCGGCTGTTGGGATCGTTGATGTTGCCGAAGACGATGGCGCCGGTCGGACACACCGACTGGCACGCCGTCAGGATCTCGCCGTCGCGGATGTCGCGATCCTCCCGCTTGGCCTGGATGCGCGCCGCGTTGATGCGCTGCACGCAGTAGGTGCACTTCTCCATGACGCCACGGCTGCGGACCGTCACGTCGGGGTTGCGCTGCATCTTGAAGGCCGCCGTGTTCCAGTCCTGGAAGAGGAGGAAGTTGAAGCGCCGGACCTTGTAGGGGCAGTTGTTGCTGCAGTACCGCGTGCCCACGCAGCGGTTGTAGACCATGTCGTTCAGGCCCTCATCGCTGTGGACCGTCGCCGACACGGGGCAGACGACCTCGCACGGCGCGTTCTCGCACTGCATGCAGGGCGCCGGCTGGAAGTAGACGTCGGGGTTGTCGAGATCGCCCGCGAAGTACCGGTCGATGCGCAGCCAGTGCATCTCGCGGTTCCGCTTGACCTGCGCCTTGCCGACCACCGGGATGTTGTTCTCCGCCTGACACGCCACGACGCACGCCGTGCAGCCCGTGCACGTGTTCAGGTCGATGGCCATGCCCCACGCGTAGCCCCGGTACTCCCGGTCGGGATAGAGCGAGATGGGCTTGTCGAGCGTCAGGTGCTCCATCGCCCCCGCGAAGCCCGGATTCGCCTTGTATTCCTCGAGCGTCGCCGACCGGACGAGGTTGCGCCCCTCGAGCGCCCAGTGGTCCTGCGTGCTGACGAGGTCGTAGGTGGCGCCGGCCGGGGTGGCCTCGGCGGCAGCAACCCACACGGCGTCGGACCCCTGCAGCGCGTAGGCGTTGAACCCCGTGCCGTTGCCGACCCGGCCCGCGCGCAGCCGGCCGTAGCCCACGGCAATCGTGAGAGCGTCGGCGGCGTGCCCCGGCGTGATCCACACCGGCACCCGCAGCGTGCGGCCCCCCGACCGGACGTCGATCATGTCGCCGTTGCGCAGGTTCCAGCTCTCGGCCGTCGAGGGCGCGACAAGCGCCGCATTGTCCCACGTCAGCTTCGTGATGGGCTTCGGCAGCTCCTGCAGCCACCCGTTGTTCGCGAAGCGGCCGTCATACACGGTCGCGTCCCGGCGGAAGTTCACCTCGACGCCGTCGATAGGCGTTCCAGGCGTCGCGCGGGAGGCCCAGTCGGCCGCGAGCGTCACCGCGCGCGGCGCGAACGCGGTGCCGGTCACAACGCCGTCGTGGAGCCACTTGCGCCACTGCTTCTCGAACGCTGCGCGCACGTCGGCGCCCGCCTGCGGCGCGGCCTGAGCGCCACCCGCCGGCGCGCCGGCACCCGCGGTCGCGGGCGGCGCCGTGGACCCGGCCGCACCACCACCAGCAGCGGGCGCTGCGGCAGGCCTCGCCGCCGCCAGCGCGGCGGCCTGCCAGTGCTCGCGCACGACGTCGTAGCCCGCGCGCTCGGGGCGGTCGGAGAGCGTCGCGATGATTTCGTGCGCCGACTTGCCGCCGTACATCGGCTGGATGAGCGGCTGGACGATCGACACCGTGCCGTCCAGCGTGCGCGCGTCGCTCCACGACTCGAGGTAGTGCGCCGCCGGCACGTGCCAGTGGCAGAGCTGCCCCGTCTCGTCGTGGAAGAGCCCCGAGTGCACGCGCAGCGGCACCTTGCTCAACGCGTCGGCAAACCGCAGGTCCGCCGGCGCCGTCAGCACCGGGTTCGCCTCGCCGACGATGACGAGCGTCTGCACGCGGCCCGCCTCCATGTCGGAGACAAGGCCCCGGAGGGCCGCGTACTGCTCGGACGGCACCACCTCGGGCGTCGGCAGATACGTCACCGTCGCGCCGGCGGCGCCGAGCGCGTCGTTCATCGCCGCCGCCAGGGCGTGCACCGACGCCGGCTGCGCGTCGCCCGCGACGACGACGGCCGCGCCGCGGTGCGCCGCGAGATCCGCGGCGATGTGCTCCACGTAGCGCTCGGTCCCGGCGGGCGGCGGCGCCGCCGTCACGCCCGCGACACCCAGACGCGCGGCCACGGCCCGCGCGAACGCCTCGACATGGCTCGACTTCATCGGCACGCGATGGTCGGCCCGGGCGCCCGTCACCGACGAGATCGCCTCGGCCACGTACAGACGGCTCAGCCGGTCCGGATCGGTCTCCATCCGGCGGCGGCTCGCAAACTGGCGCGCGTAGACGAGGTTGGCCGCGCCCTCCGACGAGAGGAAGTCGGCGTCGAGCGAGAGGATCACGTCCGCCCGCGAGAAGTCGTACACCGGCTGCACGTACTCGCCGAAGGCCATCCGCGCGCCGGCGCGGGCGTTGTCGCGGCCGAGCGGCTCCCACTGTATCCACTGCGCCTTCGGGTACTGCGAGAGCACCTGCTGAATCTGCGCCGCCAGCGTCGGCGAGTTCACCGTCTCGGTGAGAATCCGGAGCCCCGCGCCCGCCGTCGTCGACTGGGCCGAGATCGCCGCGCGCATCGCCGCGACAAACCCCGACCACGGCCGGATCTCGCCGAGCTCGGTGATGCTCTGCGACCGATCGGGATCGTAGAGCGTCAGCACCGACGCCTGCGCGTAAAGGTCCGTGGCGCCCGCGCCGCCCGGATGATCCGGGTTGCCTTCCACCTTCGTCGGACGGCCCTGGTGGCTCTCGACGAGCAGCCCCGTCGCCACACCGCCCAGCGTCATCGCCGTCGCGAAGAACAGCGGCTTGCCGGGAATCTCCTCTTCGGGCTGGCGGACGTAGGGAACGATGAGCTCGGCGGGCTGGACGGTGCAGGCCGTGGCGCCCGCCAGGGCAAGCGACGCGCCCATCAGCTTCAGGAAGGAGCGCCGGCCGATCGGGTCGAGCCACTCCGACGCGTTGGCCGGGAATTCGCGGTGCAGGTACTCCTGGAACTCGGGGGTCTCGGCGACCTCCTCCAGGCTGCGCCAGTACTGCTTGCCGCCCGAGGCGTCGAGGCGGGCGCGGATCGCGTTCAGGGACGTATGTTCAGCGCTCATTCGTTGGCTTCCGGCCTAGCGGTGGCACACCGAGCAGCTCGTCATGTGCGCGGCGCCCGCGATCTTGTATTCCTCGACCAGCCGCGCGCCGATCTCCCGCTGGTCCCCGGCCGGGACATACCCCATCGTCACGATCTGGTCGCGCGGCCGGACGTAGTTCTCGGGGTTGCGATGGCAGTCGAGGCACCACTCCATCTGCAGCGAGGCCGACTGCAGCATGAGCGGCATGCGGTCGACGCGGCCGTGGCACGTCTCGCAGCCGACGCCCTTCTTCACGTGGATGCTGTGGTTGAAGTAGACGAAGTCGGGCAGGTCGTGCACGCGGATCCAGCGGAGTGGCCGATCCTCGCGGAAGCTCGCGCGCACCGGCTCGAGATACGGGCTCGTGGACCAGATCTGCGAGTGACAGTTGATGCAGGTCTTCGTCGGCGGAATGCCCGCCGACGAGGACACCTCGACCGCCGTGTGGCAGTAGCGGCAGTCGATGCCGACGCCGCCCACATGGTGCTGGTGGCTGAACTGCACCGGCTGCTCGCGAAACGTATTGGCCGTGGTCACGAAGTCGGACCGCTGCAGCACGAGGATGCCCCACCCCAGCGCGAGCAGCGCGAAGAGGAGGGCGAAGATGCTGGCGCGCGACCAGGCGTTGGCGCTCTTTGGGAAGACCTGCGACATGTCCCCTGCACACTCCCGGCGTGGAAAGTCGGAGCACTGTACTCCGATCACCCGGGCAGAGATACGTTGTGAAAAATTTCGCAAGCAGGTTGTATCACACCCCGCCCGGCCGGTTCAAGGAACCACGGCCCCCGAACGCACCAGATAAACAAGGTGCTCGCGGAGCCCCGGTCGGCCTCTCGGCGGTTGGTGGCTGGAGCCGCCAAGGGACGATATCTGGATCGAGCACCGCATATTGGGCTTGGGTGTTCGACCAAACACTACTAATGGATCACTTGCCGGGCACAGCCTCCCACGTGTAGCTCCTGCCGAGCGCATACCGCTCGATCCACTCCAGCCCGGCGTTGGCCTGCGCCAGCACATGCCGCAGCTCCGCAAAGCTGTGCGGCGCCCGAGGCGCGATTAGCAGCCGCGCGGTCCCGCCGTTGTAGGTCACCGCGCGATACATCTCCACCGACTGCCACATCGGCACCCGCGCGTCGCGCTCGCCGACGAGGATGAGCAGCGGCGTCTTCACCTTCCAGCCCTCGCTCGCCGGCGACGCGGCCCACAGGCGCGCGATGGGCGCGTCGCGCTGCCACGGGTTGCCGCCCAGCCACAGGTCCCGCGCCGTCCGCGTGTCGCTCTGCGCGTAGAGCGAGGCCCAGTTCCCCACGCCGGCACCCGAGATGGCCGCCTTGAAGCGGTCGGTCATCGTCACGAGCTTGTTCGTCAGGTGGCCGCCGGCGCTCCAGCCCATCGCCGCCAGCCGACTCGGGTCCGCGAGGCCGGCCTGCACCAGGTGATCGATGCCTGCCATGACGTCGTGCTGCTGCTCGTTGAAGTAGCCGTTCAGCACGTCGCGCATGAACGCGTCGCCGTAGCCGGTCGATCCGCGGTAGTTGGGGCGCAGCACCAGGTAGCCACGACCGGCCATGGCGTGGAGGTAGTAGAACGGGTTGTTCGCGGCGCCGAATTTGTCGGATTGCGCCGGCCCGCCGTGCGTGTGCACGACGAGCGGGTACCGCGTGCCCGGCTGGTAGTCGGTCGGGTAGGTGAGCACGCCCTCGATGGTCACGCCGTCGCGCCCCTTCCACGACACCTTCTCCTGCCGGCCGAGCAGGAAGTCGCGGCTCACGTAGTCGTGCAGCCGCGTCAGCTGCTGCAGGGCACCGTCGGGTCCGGGCGCCCGCCGCCAGATCTCGGCGCGCGCGGCCTCGCTCCGCACGAACACATCGCCGAAGGCGCCGGAGCGCCAGTTGCCGAGCGCGTGATCGCCGCTCGTCAGCGCGCGGGCCGCGCCGCCCGCGGCGGGAACCTCGAAGAGCTGGCTGTGCACGCCGAGGTTGGCGACGTACGCAATCGTCCGCCCGTCGGGGCGCCAGGCTGCTGCCTCGACCTCCCACGCGGCGTCGGGCTGCAGCGCCGTGGCGGGCCCTCCCGACGCCGCCGCGACGAAAAGGCGGGCGTTGTGGTACGGCTCGAGGCGCGCGCTGGCCTCCGCCAGAAACAGCACGCGTGTGCCGTCGGGCGAGAGCTGTGCGCCGGTCTCGGCGACGCCGTTGTCGGTCACGCGCCGCTCGCCGGAGCCGTCGGCGTTCATGACCCACACGTCCTGGCGCGGCGCATCGTCCGGCCGCGGGCTCGGCGCGCGGACGTGCACGACCTTGGCCCCGTCGGCGGAGAAGGCGAACTCCGCGACCGTGAAGTCGCCGGTCAGCACCTGCGTGGTCGTGCCGCCGAGGTCGACCTTCCACAGCCGCCGGTGCTTCCAGTCTTCATCGAGGTAATAGACGTCGTCCTGCGCCGCCGTCCGGGCGCGCTCGTCCGCGGACGGCGCCTCGGCGGCGAGAAACCAGATGGATTGCCCGTCGGGCGCCCAGGCGAGGCTGCCGGGCGGCGTCGGGTGCGTCGTCAGCCGGCGCGCCTCGCCGCCCTCGAGGGGCAGCAGGTAGATCTGCGGCACCTGGTCGCCCTCGCGCCTGGCCGAGAAGGCCAGCGTTCGCCCGTCGGGCGACCAGCGGGGACTCGTCTCGCCGCGCTCGTCGAAGGTGATCTGGTGGAGGTCGTCCCCGTCGATGCCCATCGCGTAGAGGTGGGGCATCAGGCGGTTGGCTTTCCAGTCGGCCTTGAGCTGGACGAACGCCACGCGGCGGCCGTCGGGCGAGACCTGCGGGTCGATGGCGATCGGCATGTCGATGGTATCGACGATCGACATCGGCCGCCTTGTCTGGGCGGGCGCCGCGGCGGTCGCGGCGACCGCCATGGCGAGGACGACGAGCCGGCGCACCGGGGGATGCGTTCGCATGCGTCGAGGCTCCGTGTGCGTTTACTGGCTGGCGGTCGTCGTCGGCCGGGGCGCGCCGTTGTCGCCGGGGACCTGCTCCCAGGTATAGGTGCCCTTCAACCCGTGCGTGACGAGCCAGTCCATCCGGGCGTTGAGCTCGTGCAGCTTGTGCCGCAGCTCCTGCCACCCGTGGCCTTCGCGCGGCGCGATGCCCAGCCGCGTGGTGACGCCGTTGTACTTGAGGGCGCGATACATCTCCACGGACTGCGGCATCGGGACACGCGGGTCGGCCTCGCCGACGAGGAACAGCGTGGGCGTCCGGACCTTCCACGCGTCCTTGAGCGGCGAGTGATCCCAGTAGAGGTCGATCGGCGCGTTCTGCTGCCACGGCGTGCCGCCGAACCAGGGCGTCCGGAAGGCGCGGTGGTCGCTCTGCGCGTACATCGAGATCCAGTTGGCCGCGCCGGCGCCGGATACCGCCGCCTTGAAGCGATCGGTGAACGTGATGATCTTGTTGGTCATGTGGCCGCCGGCGCTCCAGCCCGTCTTGAGCAGGCGGTCGGGATCGGCCACGCCCATTGCGATGACGGCGTCGGCGCCGAGCAGGACGTCGAGGTGCGCGTTCTTGAAATAGCCCTTGACCATGTCGCGCAGGAACGCGTCGCCGTAGCCCGTGCTGCCGCGATAGTTCGGTTTGAGCACGGCGATGTTGCGGCCGGCGTACACCTGGGCTTCGCTGCTGAAGTTGAACTTGTCGGACGCGGCGGGACCGCCGTGCGTCCAGACTACCAGCGGGTAGCGCTGGCCGGGCGAGTAGTCCACCGGGTAGAAGAGCAGGCCTTCGACGGTCTGGCCGTCCTTGCCCTTCCACGTGATGCGCTCCTGCCGGGCGACCTTGACGCGGTTGACGAGCGCGTCGTGCACCGCGGTGACGCGCCGCGCGGTGCCGCCGTCGGCGCCGAGCAGGTACACCTCGCTCGGCCGATCGGCGCCGCTCCGCGTGAAGACGAAGGCGCCGGCGGCATCGGCGTAGGACCAGCTGCTTATCATGTGATCCCCGGTCGTGAGCGCCGTGCTCTGCCCCGTGGCGGGATCGAGCCGCATCACCTGGTTGTGGACGCCGTGGTTCGCCGTGAAGTAGATGCTCCGCCCGTCCTTCGACCACGTGGCGTTCTCGACCTCGTAGGATGCGGCGGACGGCGTGGCGACGCGCGCCGGCCCTCCGGCGGCCGGCACGAGGAAGATCTTGTCGTTGTGGTAGCTCTCGAACTGCGCGTTCGCGTCCGCCGTGAAGAGCACCTGGGACCCGTCCGGCGAGAGCTGCGGATTCGACTCGCGGATCTCGTTGGTCGTGAGACGCACCGCGTTCTGGCCGTCGAGATCCATCACCCAGACCTCCGCGAAGCGGCCGTGCTCGAGCAGCGGCGAGGGCGCCCGCATCATCGCCACACGCTTCCCGTCCATCGAGACGGTGTAGTCGAGGACCGAGAAGTCGCGGCCGCTCGTGATCGCGCGCGTCTTCCCGTCGAGGTCGGTGGCCCACAGGTGGCGCTGTTCGAAGTTGTCCTCCTCGAACGCGTAGACGTCGTCCTGGAGGCGCCGCTTCTCGCGCGCCTCGGGCGAGAGCGCGTCGGCGGCCACGAAGTAGATGGCGCTCCCGTCCGGCGACCAGCTGAGGCTGCCGGGCGCCGTCGGATGCGTCGTCACGCGGCGCGCCTCGCCGCCGTCCGCGGGGAGCAGGTAGATCTGGTTGTGCTGGTCGCTGTCGCGCCGCGCGAGGAACGCGATGTGCCGGCCGTCAGGCGACCAGCGCGGGCTCGACTCGCCCCGCTCGCCGAAGGTGAGCTGGACCTGACCGGTGCCGTCGGCCCCGATGCGGTACAGGTGCTGGACTCGCCGGTTGGCCTTCCAGTCGGCCTGGTCCATGACGAACACGATCTGTCGCCCGTCGGGGGAGATCTGCGGATCCTGAACGGAGGGAATTTCGATGGCCTCGACGAACGTCAGGGGCCGCTTGTCCTGGGCCCCGGCGGGCTGGAGCGCCAGACCGGCGAGGGCGAGGACCGCCAGCAGGGTTCGAGTGCAGGTGCGCATTGCGGATGTCCTCCTGGGCGCCGGATTCGGGGGCCGGCCGCGATCGCGGGGAAGCGGCCCGATTGTAGCCGGAAAACGGGGCCGATTCCTGCCCCGCCTGCCGGAGTGCTTGACTTCCGGAGGTCTTCGGCGCATAACTCAAGGCTCGTGCGCGCATGGCCGAGCGGCTGCCCGGTGCTTCCCCACTGTCGTCGCTGCTCGCCATGCGCTCGCGTTCCCCCCTGCCCCCCGGCTTGACTTCACTCCGCCCGCGGGCGCATAACTCGGGACCAATCATGTCCACGCCACGCCGCCTCCTCGCACGCGCGCTTTTCCTCGTCGCGGCCTGGTCGAGCCTGTCGGCCCAGCCAGCGCCTTCGTCGTTCACGATGGCGCTGACGGGCGACTCGATCATCACGCGGCGCCTGTCGGTGCACGCCGAGCCGGCCTTCACGAAGATGATCGAGCTCATCCGAGGCGCGGATGCGGCCTTCACCAACCTCGAGATGCTGTTCCACGACTACGAGCCCTACGCCATGAACGAGAGCGGCGGCACCTACATGCGCGCCGAGCCGGCGCTGGCGAAGGAGCTGGCGTGGGCCGGGTTCGATCTCGTCGCACGCGCCAACAACCACACGGGCGACTACGGCGTGCTCGGGATGGACCTGACGACGAAGTACACCGCGGAGGCGGGGCTGGTGCAGGCCGGCGTCGGGCACAGCCTGGCCGAGGCGCGGGAAGCGAAGTTTCTCGAGACAGCGCGCGGGCGCGTCGCGCTCATCTCGGTGGCGTCGACGTTTCCGGATCACTCGCGCGCCGGGCGGACGCGGGGCGACATGCCCGCGAGACCCGGGCTGAACCCCCTGCGCTTCACCACCACCTACGTCGTCTCGAAGGAGCGCTTCGAGCAGCTGCGCCAGGCGCTGGCCGACGTCAACGGCCGCCCCGCGCCGGCGGGCGACACGCTGAACTTCCTCGGCCGGCGGTTCGAGGTGGGCGAGACGCCGGGCATTCGCACCGAGCCGCTCGAGGAAGACGTTCGTGAGATCGCGGCGGTGGTGAAAAGCGCCTCGGGACTTGCTGATTACACGATCGTCACCATCCACGCGCACGAGGGCGACCGCGACCGGTTTGTGCCGGCGCAGTTCCTGGTGACGTTCGCCAGGGCCATGGTCGACGCCGGCGCCGACATCTTCGTCGGCCACGGTCCGCATGTGCTCCGCGGCATCGAGATGTACAAGGGCGTGCCGATTCTCTACAGTCTCGGCGACTTCATCTTCCAGAACGAAACGCTCCTGCGGCTGCCGAGCGAGAATTACGAGCCGTACCGGCTGGGGCCGACGGCGCATGTCAACGACTTCAACGACGCGCGCTACAACTTCGACAAGACGGGCTTCCCGTCCGACCCGCCAATCTGGGAGGCGGTCATCGCGATGCCGCGGTGGACGGACGGACGGCTCGCGGAGCTGGCGCTCCATCCCATTACGCTCGGCCACGGTCAGCCCCGCGCGGTGCGCGGCCGGCCGATGCTGGCCGATGGGCCGCTCGCGGAGAAGATCCTCGGCGACCTGACGAAGCTCTCGGCGCCCTTCGGGACGAAGATCGTCGTGCGCGACGGCGTCGGCTACGTGGACCTCCCCGCGGCGTCGAGCCAGCGATGATCTGAAAGGCCCGGCATGTTCACCGTGGGTCTTCGCGTCGCGGCGGTCGCCTTCCTCTCGCTCGTCGTCCTCGCCGGCGCCCCGGCGGCGCAGACGGCGCCGTTTGCGGCGCTGCGCGCCCTGGGGGCGGACGCGCTCAAGAAGCTGGGCGCGCCCGGCTTGTCGGTGGCGGTGGCGGTCAACAATCGCCTCGCGTGGGCCGAGGGGTTCGGCCTGGCGGACGTCGAGCAGGAGGTGCCGGTCCGGCCCGACACGGTGTTCCGCATCGCGTCGATCTCGAAGCCCATCACGGCGGTTGCCGTGATGCAGCTGGTCGAGCGGGGACGGGTCTCGCTCGACGACCCGGTGCAGCGATACGTGCCGGCGTTTCCGCAGAAGGGCGAACAGGTGGTGACAATCCGCCACCTGCTGACGCACACGTCGGGCATCCGCCACTACCGGGGCGACGAGTTCAACAGCACGGTGTCGTACGACACCGTGGAGGCGGCGCTGAGCATCTTCAAGGACGACCCGCTGCTTTTTCCGCCGGGCGCGCGGTACAGCTACTCCACCTACGGCTACAACCTCCTCGGCGGGGTCGTCGAGCGCGCGTCGGGGCTGGCCTTCGAGGTCTACCTGCAGGAGCGCATCTGGAAGCCGGCCGGCATGACCGCCACCGCGCTGGAGCGGCCCGGCGACGTCGTGCGCTTCCGCGCCCGCCAGTACGTCCGGTCGCCGTCGGGCCTGCACAACGCGCCCTACGCGGATCTCAGCGTCAAGTGGGCGGGCGGCGGGATGATCTCGACGGCGACGGATCTCATCCGGTTTCACGTCGCGCTGGAAGAGGGGCGGCTGCTCAAGCCGGAGACGCTCGCTCGGATGTACACGCCCTTCACGCTCAACGACGGCAGGAAGTCGTCCTACGGCCTCGGCTGGGAGCTGCCTGTGGACGAGAAGGGCCGGCCCTGGATTGCGCACAGCGGGGGCGCGACGGGCGGTACGACGTACCTGCTGCGCGATCCGGCGCGCCGGCTGGCCGTCGCAATCCTGGCCAACGTGCAGAATGCACCCGGTCTGCGGCAGATTGCCATCGGCCTGGCCGATGCCGCGATCGCCACGACCGGCGCGAAATAGCTGCGGCGCCCCGCCGCGCGGGAGGCGTTCATGTCCAAGGTGACGCGCAAGGAGTTTCTGGGGTTCAGCGGCGCGCTGGCGGGCGCCGGTGTCTTCGGCCTGACCGGGGGCGCCGCGCAGTCGCCCGCGCCGGCGGCAGCGCGGGGGGTCGCCATCGAGCCCGACGAGGTGGTCGTCAACGCGCGTGTCTACACCGTCGATGACGCGCAGCCGCGCGCGGAGGCCTTCGCCGTCAAGGATGGCCGCTTTCTCGCGGTGGGTTCTGCCGCGGACGTCCGCAACCTTGCCACCTCGCGCACGCGCGTGGTCGATGCGGCCGGCGCCACGGTGGTGCCGGGTTTCATCGACACCCACGCCCACGTGAGCGGCGTGAACGAGCTGTACACCGTCAACGCGAACGTCCGCCGCCTGCGCGAGCTGCAGGCCAACCTGCGCCAGCGGGCCGACCGGACGCCGCCGGGCCAGTGGATCACCGCGTCGATGTTCGACGACACCAAGCTCGACGTCCCGCTGACCCGCCAGATGCTCGACGAAGTGAGCCGTGACCACCCCATCGCCGTCAACCACCGGGGCGGCCACACGAGCTGGTACAACACCAAGGCTTTTGAACTGGCGGGCGTGACGAAGAACACGCCCGACCCCGATCACGGGCGGTTCTTCCGCGATGCGAACGGCGATCTGACGGGTCGCGTCGCTGAGCTGGCGCGCGGCGTCTTCAGCAAGGTCGGCACGCGCGAGACCTTCACGCCCGAGGAGATGCGCGAGCGCGGCCGCAACGGGATGCGCCACATCTCGCAGCTCCTCACGGCCACCGGTCTTACGACCGTGCACGACGCCGGCGCCGATCGAGACCGTATTCTGGCGTACGAGGACGCGCGGGCCGCCGGCGAGCTGCGCCACCGCGTGAGCTTCCTCGTCCGCGGCCAGAGCACATACGCGGGGTTCAAGGCGGCAGGCATCCGCTACGGCTTCGGCGACGAGTGGATCCGCGTCGGAGGCGTCAAGTACGGCGCCGACGGCTCGGCGTCCGAGCGCACCATGCGCATGAGCACGCCGTACGTGGGAACGAACGACTACGGCATCCTCACGATGACCCAGCAGGAGATCGACGACGCCGTCGAGGACGCGCGCCGCCACGACTTCCGCGTCTGCATCCACGCCAACGGCGACGTCGCCATCGACATGGTGCTGCAGGCCTACGAGAAAGTCCTCTCGAAGCACCCGCATCCCGACCCGCGTTACCGCATCGAGCACTGCTCGCTCGTCAACCCCGACCTCATCCGCCGCATCCGGGCGGTCGGCGCCATCCCCACGCCGTTCTGGACCTACGTGTACTTCCACGGGGAGAAGTGGAAGGAGTACGGGCCCGAGAAGATGCAGTGGATGTTCGCCCACCGGTCGTTCCTCGACGCGGGCATCCGCGTCCCGGGCGCGTCCGACTACGGGCCGGGTCCCTTCGAGCCGCTCATGGCGCTCCAGAGCCTGGTCACCCGGACCGACTACACCGGACAGGTCTGGGGCCCGAGCCAGAAGGTCAGCGTGGACGACGCCCTCCGCATCGGCACCCTCCACGGCGCCTACGCCTCGCACGAGGAAGCCGTGAAGGGGTCCATCACCGGCGGCAAGTACGCCGACTTCGTCGTCCTCGAGCGCGACCCGCACGACGTGGCGCCCGACACGATCAAGGACATCAAAATCCTGCGCACCGTCGTGGGAGGGCGCACGCGTTACGAGGCCTGATGGACGTGAGGGCCGGTCCGCAACCTCGCCCGCGCCGTCGGCCCGAACAGCTCATCGTGGACCGCGCGCCCGCCGGGCGGGTTCGCCGCGCCGCGGCGCACCTTCCGCGCGGGCGGGCCCGGAGGTTGCCAGCCCGGGCGCCCGGGGGTAGGCTGTTACCGGGTCCGTCGACCCGTGCATGAGCGACCGCAAGTACCGGCAGCGCGGCTACCAGGACGACCATCGGCCACGCCAGCCTCCCTCCGGCGACCGCGAGGGCGAGCGCGGCGGGGGCCGGCCCGACCGTCCGCCCGGCGCCCCGGCCGGCGCGCGACGAATCTCATCGGAGGGCGCCCGCAACCCCAATATGCCCGGCTACCGCCAGGTGGCGCGGTGCGCGCGCTGCGGCGCACTCGTCGACAGCCAGGTCTTCTCGAAGAGCGCCTGCGGCAAGTGCGGCCAGATGCTGCGCGCGTGCGTGCAGTGCGTGCACTTCGACCCGGGCGCGCGCTTCGAGTGCACGCAGTCGATACCGGCACGCGTGTCGCCCAAGGACGCGGCCAACGAGTGCACGCTCTATGCCGCGCGCACGAGCTGGGAGCGTGAGACCTCGTCGGTCACCGGCGCCGCCACGCAGGACGCCAGGGAACCCTCGGGCGCGCGGAAGGCCTTCGACGACCTCTTCAAGTTCTGAGCTCCCCGACGTCCTATACTGGGGGGATGGCACTGCTGTCCGAACAAGACGAGAAACTCCTCACCGAGCACCTCGCCGCCATCGACACGCCGGTGACGCTGCTGCTCTTCACGCAGACCATCGGCGGCAGCGAGAGCGGCCCGGTCGCCAAACAGGTGCTGGACGAGATCGCCCGCCTCCACGATCAGGTGTCCGTCGTCGAGAAGAACTTCGTGCTGGACGTCGAGGATCGCGAGAAGTACGCCGTGGACAAGGCGCCTGCCATCGTCGTGCTGCGGAACGGCGAGGACACGCGGATGCGCATGTACGGGGCGCCGTCCGGCTACGAGTTCGTGCCGCTCGTCGAGGCGATCCTGCTCGCCGGCACCGGCAAGCTGGACCTCGAGGACGAGACGAGGGCGCTCCTCGCGGGCGTGACCGAGCCGATGCGGCTCCAGGTGTTCACGACGCCCACGTGACCGCACTGTCCCAGGGCGGTCGTCCTGGCACACAAGATGGCGTTTGCGAACCCGCACATCACGGCCGACGCCGTCGAGGCCACCGAGTTCATGGACCTCTCGCGCCGCTACCGGGTCACCGGCGTTCCGAAGACCATCGTCAACGACACCATCGAGATCATGGGCGCGCTGCCTGAGGCGATGTTCGTCCGCGCCGCGCTCAACCTGTCCGAGGGCAGCCCTGCATGAGCCGCCGCGCTCCCGCCGTCACCTGGTCTCTCGCGCTGGCCGCGCTGGCCGGCGTGTGGCTGACACCGCTCGCCGCTGCCGGACAGCCGGCGGCGAAGAAGGTGTACATCTCCGTGGACATGGAGGGCATCTCGGGCGTCAACGGCGACGACCAGACAGGGGCGGGCGGCGCCGAATACGGCCGCGCGCGGAAGCTCATGGCCGAGGACGCCAACGCTGCCGTCCGCGGCGCCTTCGCCGGCGGCGCCACCGAGGTCGTCGTCAACGACTCGCATGGCGGCCAGCGCAACCTGCTGCCGGAGGACCTCGATCCGCGCGCGCGGCTCATCAGCCACTCGTTCAAGCGCCACGGGATGATGGAGGGGCTCGACGACACGTTCGCCGCGGTCCTCTTCGTTGGCTACCACGCCAAGGCCGACGCCCCCCGCGGCCTCTTCGCCCACACCGGATCCGGCGTCGTCCGGGACCTGCGCATCAACGGCCGGTCCGTGGGCGAGGGCGGCATGAACGCGCTGCTGGCGTCGTGGCACGGCGTGCCGGTCGTCATGGTGTCGGGCGACGATGTGGCCGTAGCGGAGGTGCGTGAATCGGCGCCGCAGGCGCGCGGCGTCGTCGTCAAGCGCGCCATCAACATGCGCGCCGTCGAGCTCCGGCCGCTGGCCGACACGCGCAGGGACATCGAGGCGGCCGCGCGCGAGGGCGTCGCGGCCGCGACGCGCGGCGCGCCGGTCCGCGCCACGGCCTACCGCGTCGAGCTGCAGTACCGCAACTTCACGTATCCGGAAATCGCCACGGCCTTCCGTGAGATCGAGTCGCCGGCGCCCGACACTGTCGCCTTCACGCGCGAGACGATGCCGGAGGCCTACCGGCTGATTCGGGTGCTGTACCGGTTCATCAATCCCGACTGACGGCGTGCCCGCGCGGCGTGGTCAGGGAGCCAGCCGCGCGCGGCGCAGCGTCTCGAGCGCCGCGACATCGACGTCGGCCGCGGCGCGTACGACGGTGGCCCCGTCCAGCCACAGCTCGACCGCCACCACGGTGTCGACGCGCTCGCCCGTGTCGCGCGCGTGGCCGCTGAGCCACACCCGGCCGCGCAGCGCGGGTCCCTCAGGGCCCTCGGCCAAGTCGAGCTCGCCGCGTGCGAGCGCGGCGTCGGGCAGCGCATGCTGGAGCGCCTTGGCGGCAAACCGGTAGCCTGCGGGCCCGCGCGCGATCATGCGGACCAGCGGGTCATCCGGGTCGCGGCCGAGCAGCGTTTCGTAGGGTGCGCCGTTCAGCACGAACTGCGTGCGCCGGTCGAACAGCCCGTCGGGCAGGTCCATGCCCTTGCGGTTGAAGAGCTCGACGAGCGCGTCGAGCTGCGCGGTCACACCCTCGCCGGCCGCCATCCTCCGCCCTCCCGCAGCTCGAACCGCGTGTCTTCCGGTACCTCCCACTCGGACGGCCCGGGATGCAGGGGATCGCCCGGCAACGTCAGCACCGTCCGGCCCTTCTCGCGGATGAGCCCCGGCTGCACGCGGACGATGCGCGTGGCGCGTGCCCACGCCAGCACGTCGTCCACGGTCGCGGACCGGCGGAGCTGCTTGAGCGTCGTCCAGGTGGGTGGCGGCAGCATGATCTCGCCAGCCTCGCAGCGCGCCAGGGCGTCAGCCGGCGACAGCCAGGCCATGGCCGTCGCTTCGCCTTCGTCATGACGGGCCGTCTGTCCCTCGGGAAGGCGCACCGCGAAGAAGCGGGTGTCGTAGCGCCGCGGCTCCTCCTCCGGCGTGACCCAGTGCGCGAACGGCTCGAGATCCCGCTGCCGGACGTCGAGGCCGGCCTCCTCCCGGAGCTCACGCGCCGCCGCCGTCCGGTACGCCCATTCCTCCGCCGGCGAGAGGTCGCGAAATCGCGACGGGCCTGGCACGTCACCGGGCGACGGCCGTCGGTCGGCGTCATCCACGCGGCCCCCGGGGAACACGTACGCGCCCGCCATGAACGCCACCGTGTCGTTCCGGCGGACGAGGAGCACCTGAAAATGCGATGATCGCTCGTCCGGTCGCAGGACGACGACGGTAGCGGCGGGACGAGGAGAAGCGGGCACTGTCACCAAGTACCTGATCCCTGGCTCTAGTAACTAACATGATCACCCGAGACGATTCCAACGACATCGCCGTCATCCGCCTCAATCACGGGAAAGTCAGCGCCATCGACGTGGCGCTCTGCGACGCGATCGGCAAGGAGCTCGACGCCGTGACCGCGTCGAGCGCGAAGGCCCTCGTCATCACGGGGACAGGATCGTCGTTCTCTGCCGGACTGGACCTCTTCCAGATCCTCGAGGGCGGTTCGGCGTACCTGCAGCGGCTGGTGCCCGCGCTCGACCGGATGCTGCGCGGCGTGCTGACGTGCCCGAAGCCTGTCGTTGCGGCTGTCAACGGCCACGCCATCGCCGCCGGGTGCATTCTGGCAGCGGCGTGCGACCACCGGGTCATGGCCGAAGGGCCGTCGCGGATCGGCGTGCCGGAGATGGCGCTGGGTCTGCCGTTCCCACCGCTGGCGCTCGAGATCGTCCTCGCCCGCGTCGCGCCGCCCGCCGCGCGCACGCTCGTGTACTCGGCGCGAACGGTGCACGCGGAGGAGGCCGTGGAGCTGGGCCTGGTCGACGAGACCGCCGAGGCGCAGCTCGTGCTCGACCGGGCCCGCCAGGTGGCCGAGCAGCTGTCGTTGATCCCCGCCCGGGCGTTCGCGCTGACGAAGAAGGCCTTCTACACGCCTGTGCTCGGCCGCGCCGACGCGCTCAGAAGCGACGAGCGGGCCCTGATGGACGTCTGGAGCGCCCCCGCGACGACAGCCGCGATTCGCGCGTACCTGGAGAAGACGGTCGCGAAGAAGTGACGACGCGATCGAGCACGGCCACCACCTCGATGTGAGGTGTGTGGGGAAACATGTCCACGGGATGCGCGGACACCAGCCGGTAGCCGGCCCGCGCGATGGAAGGAAGCTCCGCCGCGAGCGCGTCGGGGTTGCAGGAGACGTAGACGACGCGCGGTGGGCGGAGTCCCTCGAACACGGCGTCGAGCGCCGCGGGATCGCAGCCTTGCCGCGGCGGGTCGAGCACCGCCGCCTCGAACGGCCGCGGATCCAGGCGGCCCGCCAGATCTTCCACCCGACCGCGCAGCCAGCGAACCCGCCCGGCCGGCACGCGGTTGAGCCGCGCGTTGGCCTGCCCGTCCTTCACGGCCTGCGCGTTGTCTTCAATAGCCGTGACCCGCGCGCCGCGCAGCGCCAGCGGCAGCGCGAAGAGCCCGCTCCCGGCGTACAGGTCGAGCACCCGTCCGGCGTCCTCGGGCACGGCCGCGCGCACCAGATCCACCAGGGCGGCGGCGGCGACGGGGTTGGTCTGGAAGAACGCGGTGGGGGCGACCAGCAACGACGCGCCGGTGCGATCCTCGCGCACGTGCGCGTCGCCGGCGACGCGAATCGTCTCGGGTCCGACGAGATACGGTCCCGGTTTCGCGTGGATGTTGACGAGGAAGCCCGTCGGAGCGTCCGGGGACGCGAGCAACGCGCGGATTGGCGCCCGCAGGCTCTTGTCGTTCCGCCAGACGACGAGCATGACGACGGCCTCGCGTTGGTCGGCGGTGGTGCGTACCAGCACGTGCCGGACCACGCCGTGTGGGACCCGGGCCCGCGCGAGGCGATCGCGCAGCGCGAAGGCCAGGCGGTTGGCGCGGTCGCTGTGCACCGGGCATTCCGTCACCGGAACGATGGTCGAGGAGCCTTCGGCGTAGTGGCCCATCACCGCGGGCGAGGGGCCGAACACGAAGGCGGCCTTGTGGCGGAAGCCCCACGGGTGCCCGTCCGGGCCGGTGGGCATGCCGACAGGCGGCGCGACGTGCGGGGCGGCGGGGCCGAGCGCGTGGGTGAACAGCCGCTGCAGCGTCTCGCGCTTGCGCGCGAGCTGCTCGGGGTATGGCACGTCCTGCCACTGGCAGCCGCCGCAGACCCCGAAGTGGCGGCAGATCACGCGCGGGTTACTGCACGTGCACGAGCTCGACGTCGAAGACGAGCGTCGCGTTCGGCGGGATCACGCCGCCGGCGCCCGCGGCGCCGTAGCCCATGGCCGGCGGGATGACGAGCTGACGCGATCCGCCCACCTTCATGCCCTTGACGCCCTCGTCCCACCCCGGGATGACCTCGCCGGCGCCGAGCTGGAAGTCGAAGGGCTGGCCGCTCGTGCGCGAGCTGTCGAACTGCCGCCCCTTCCTGTCGGCCGCCGACTCGTCGTACAGCCAGCCCGTGTAGTGCACGCTCACCCGCATGCCGGGGCGGGCCTCGGCGCCGGTGCCTGGGACGAGATCGACGGTTTGCAGCGCGGTCACGCCTGACGCGGGGGTCTCGGACCCTCCGCACCCCAGGGCGACGGCGAGGGCGCAGGCAACGGTCAGGGTGCGCATGCCGTCGATCGTACGCGAAACGCTCATCGCGGGAACCGATCGGGGTTGTCGGTGAAGAGGCCGTCCACCTTGAACTCGTGGACGAAGCGGCGCATCTCGTCGGCCTCCTGGAACGTGTAGGGCACGACGATCAGCCCAGCGGCGTGCGCGCGCGTCACGATGGCCGGGTCGGCGAGGATGAGGCGCTTGCTGGGCGAGACGGCCGTGGCGAACGCGCGTGCCTCCTTCAGCCCCGCCGCGGTGAGCCAGCGCGCGCCGTCCTCCGGCGTGCCGATGAGAAAGGTCCGCGGCACCGTCGGCAGCAGTGTTGCCAGGCGGCGCAAGCTGTCCTCCTCGAACGACTGCAGGTACACCTCGGGCCGATCCTCGAAGGTCGTGCCGACCATCTGGTTCTTCTCCAGGAGATTGGCGACGGCCTGCTCCATGTCGAAGCCCTTCGCGCGCACGCGGCCTGGTGTCTTGAGCTCGGGGAAGATGCCGGCCTTGCCGCGCACGAGGGTGATGGCTTCCTGGAACGTCAGCACCTTCTGGCCGGCGAACTTCGCGTCGAACCAGCTGCCCTTGTCGAGCGTTTTGATCTCGGCGAGCGTGAAGTCCTCGATCCACCACACCTTCGTGGGCTTCCCGTCGACAATCGTCATGCTGAAGCGGTCGGGGAAGCGTTCCTCGACGTCGGTCGTGCGCTCGAGCGAGGGGTCATGGGACACGACGAGGATGCCGTCCTTCGTGATGCCCAGATCGGGCTCCACGTAGTCGGCGCCCATCTCGAGCGCCAGCTCGTAGGCCGCCGCCGTGTGCTCGGGCGCGTACGCGGACGCGCCGCGATGCGCGATGTTGAACGGTCCGGACGCGGTCGACACCATGACTCCAGCCGCTGCCAGCGCGGCCACGGCCAGAAGGACTTCAGTGGCCATTCGCCATTTGTCAATAGTCATTCGCCATTCGCCATTCGTCATTCGTCATTCGTCATTCGAAACGTGGCGGAGGGAGAGGGATTCGAACCCCCGGTACGGTCTCCCGTACAGTGGTTTTCAAGACCACCGCCATCGACCACTCGGCCATCCCTCCGCGCCGGTGCACCTGTAGCATCCGTGCGCCCGTGCACCCGTCACTTGGAGATTATCGCCCGTCCCCCCATGAACGGGCGCAGCGCCTCGGGAATCACGATGGTGCCGTCGGCCTGCTGATAATTCTCCAGAATCGCGATGAGCGTGCGGCCCACGGCGAGGCCCGAGCCGTTCAGCGTGTGAACGAACTCGGCCTTTCCCGTGCCCTGCGGGCGGAACTTGATGTTGGCCCGGCGTGCCTGGAACGCCTCGCAGTTCGAGCACGACGAGATCTCGCGGTAGGTCCGCTGGCTCGGGAGCCACACCTCGATGTCGTAGGTCTTGGCGGCGGAGAAGCCCATGTCGCCCGTGCAGAGCACGACCGTGCGGTACGGGAGGCCCAGGCGCTGCAGCACCTGCTCGGCGTCGGCGGTGAGCCGTTCCAGCTCGTCGTACGAGGCGTCGGGCGTCGTGAACTTCACGAGCTCGACCTTGTCGAACTGGTGCTGGCGGATGAGGCCGCGCACGTCGCTGCCGTACGAGCCGGCTTCGCTCCTGAAGCACGGCGTGTAGGCCGTGTACTTGATCGGCAGCAGCCGCCCGTCGAGGATCTCGCCCCGGTACAGGTTGGTGACGGGCACTTCGGCGGTGGGGATCAGGTACAGGTCCCAGTCGCCGGCAATCTTGAACAGGTCCTGCTCGAATTTCGGCAGCTGGCCCGTGCCGTAGAGCGTGGATGCCGAGACGAGGAACGGCGGCTCGACCTCCGTGTAGCCATGCTCCGTCGTGTGGAGCGTGAGCATGAAGTTGATGAGCGCGCGCTCGAGCTGCGCGCCCGCGCCCATCAGCACCGCAAAGCGCGATCCGGAGATCTTGGTGGCGCGCTCGAAGTCGATGATGCCGAGCGCGGGCCCGAGGTCCCAATGGGCCCTGGGCTCGAAGTCGAACGTCCGCGGCTCGCCCCACGTCCGCACGACGGCGTTGTCGGCGGCGCTCGTTCCTGCCGGGACGCTGGCGTGCGGCAGGTTGGGCAGCGTCGCCAGCAGCCGGCTCCGTTGCAGCTCGACGTTCTCGAGCTCGATCTCGAGCTGTTTGATCTTCTGGCTGCGCTGCTTGTTGGCCTCGAAGATGGGGCGGGCGTCCAGCCCCTGCCGCTTGGCCCGCGCCACCTCGTCGCCGGCGGTGTTCTGCTCCCGCTTCAGCCCCTCGAGCTGGGGGATCACGCGGCGCCGCTGCGATTCGAGCGTGGCGAGCAGCTCCAGCTCCCCGGCGGCGTCGAGGCCCCGGCTGGCGAGCCCGGCGCGCACCGCCTCGAGGTTGTCGCGAACGAATGCGGGATCGAGCATGGCGTCAGATATCCTATCAACGATGCCCGCTCCGATCCGCAAGGCCGTGTTCCCCGCCGCCGGCCTCGGCACCCGCTTCCTGCCGGCCACGAAGGCCCAGCCGAAAGAGATGCTGCCCCTCGTCGACAAGCCGACGATTCAGTACGGCGTGGAAGAAGCCGTGCAGTCGGGCGTCGCGAACATCGTCTTCGTCACGGGCCGCGGCAAGAACGCCATCGAGGATCACTTCGACGTCTCGGCCGAGCTCGAGACCTTCCTCGAGGCCCGCGGCAAGCTGGATCAGCTCGAGGAGATCCGCAAGATCTCCAGCCTCATCAACGTGTCCTACGTCCGGCAGGGGGAGCCGCTCGGGCTCGGGCACGCCGTGCTCGTCACCGAGCACCTCGTCGGCAACGAGCCCTTCGCCGTCATCCTCGCCGACGACGTCATCGACGCGGATCCACCGGCGCTCAAGCAGATGATGGACGTCTACGAGCGCGTGGACGGTCCGGTCATCCTCGTCGAGCGCGTGCCCGAGGCCAACGTCTCCAGCTACGGCATCGTCGACGTCGTGCCCGAGCCGGCGGCCGGCCCGCGCGTCTATCGCATCCAGGACATGGTCGAGAAGCCGCCGCGCGACGAGGCGCCCTCGAATCTCGGCATCATCGGGCGCTACATCCTGACGCCCGATATCTTCGCGTCGCTCCACGCCACCTCGTCGGACCGGAGCGGCGAGATTCAGCTCACCAACGGCATGCGCCACCTGCTCAAGTCGCGCCCGCTCTACGCGTGCGAAATCGAGGGAGTACGGCACGACACGGGCCACAAGCTGGGCTTCCTCAAGGCCGTGGTGCACTTCGCCCTGAAGCGGCCGGATCTGGCCGACGAGTTCCGCGCGTATCTGAAGACCGTCGACGGGCCGCGGCCCTGAGGATGGCGGAGACGCCGATCAGGCGTCGCCGCCGGCGTTCGTCGAGCTCTTGGCGGGCGTGGTGTCGCTCTTGGTCTCGGCGGGCGCGGCGGGCGCGGCGGGCGCGCCGTCCGTCGAGCCGTTCGCCGCGCTCGACGCTGCGCCACCGTCGCTCTTGCCGGCGCGCGCGTAGTCGGTGATGTACCAGCCCGAGCCCTTGAACTGAATCGCGGGCGAGCTCAACAGGCGCTTCACCGGCCCGCCGCACGTGGGACACGTGTCGGCCGGCGGGTCGGAGAACTTCTGGATGATTTCGAAACGGTGCGCGCAGCTGTCGCACTGGTATTCGTAGAGAGGCATGGTCGTCGTGTGTCTAGTCCAGGACGGCGTCGGTTGACCGCGCGCCAGCCGTCTCGCCCAGCATGAGCTGGCGGAGGGCCCAGAACGGCGCGGAGCCCTGGGCCAGCAGGGCGTCGTGGAAGGCGCGGAGCGTGGGCTTGCCGCCCTGCTGCTGCTGCCAGTCGTGCCGCAGCTTCAACAGCGCGAGCTTGCCCGCCGAGTAGACGAGATACGTCGGATCGAACGTGCCGCGCTCGGCCTCGCGGCGTGCGCTCGACTCTTCGAGAAACGCCTCGTCGCGGAAGAATCGCACGCCCTGTTCCACCGACCAGTCGTCGGTGTGCAGGCGGATGCCCACGACGAAGCGGGCGAGACGGACCAGCGCCTCGGCCAGCTGCCCGAGCTCGAGGCTCGGATCGCGGTGGCCGAAGCCGGCTTCGAGCATCATGTGTTCGCAGTAGTGCGCCCAGCCTTCGATGTACGAGGCGGGGGAGAAGAGCGTCGAGCGCCGCACCGTGGACTCCACCCGCCGCAGGTGCTGGTAGTGGAGGTAGTGGCCCGGATAGACCTCGTGGATGGTGATGTTCCAGAGCGTCGGGATGTTCAGGTCCTTGAGGTGCTCGACCTGGCGTTCGGCCGGCCACGACGGATCGGCGTCGGTGAGGTAGTAGCGCGCGCGCAAAGGACGCGGCTCGAACGGTCCCGGCGTCCACATGCTGGCGAACGACCAGCGGAAGAACTCGGGCGTCGGCGCCACGTCCACGCCGCCGCCCTCCGGCATCGCGATGATGCCGCTGCGCTCGAGGAAGGTCTGGAGTTCGGCCAGCTGCTCGCGGGCGGTGGCCACCAGGTGCCCGGGCTGGAGGTGTGCGGCCTTGGCCTTCTGCCAGGCCAGCATCGGATCCCCGGAGTCGAGCCGTCCCGCCACGCTGCGGAACTCGTCCTGCGTCGCATGCAGCTCGCGCATGGCGATCGCCAGCAGCCGTTCGACGGGCATCGTCAGGCCCTCGTCGAAGCGCAGCTTCTGCTCGAAGCGGTCCCGGCCCAGGCGGAACGACGCCTTCGCGCGCGGCCGGACGTCGCTTTCGAGGTACTCGATATAGCGGCCGAGCGCCTGGACCGCCTCGGTCGATGCGTCGGCCAGGTCCGCCAGCAGGTGCAGGTCGTCCACCCCGGTGAAGGCGCGGGGCAGGTCGTTGTCGATGAACGCGACGACGCCGCGCAGCGTGTCGACCCCGACGCGAACGAAGATGGCCGGGGGCTCCTTGACGTTGTCGCGCGCCGCGTCGATGAGTCGCGGCACCTGCCGCAGTTTTGAAAGCACCCGCCGGGCGCGCTGGTCCTCTGGCGCGTACGGAAAGATCGTCTGGGCGGCGAGGCTGGCGGCCAGCACGTCGCCGTACACGTGCGGGTTGCGCTCCCAGGGCCGGACGGTCTCGAACTCGTGGATGCGCGACTGGATGTTGTCGCGGATGATGCCGTGCTCCACCCGCTCGGTTTCGGGCAGGACGTCGAGCGGGATGGAGTCCAGCCGCCGGGCGAAGCCCGCCAGGGCGCCCAGATGAGTGTCGATGGCCGATCGGCGGAAGTCCTCGAGCAGGTCGTCGTGGGCGTGTACGCCGTCGAGCGCGGCGCTCGTCGGGTGGAATTCGTACAAGTACGCGAGGTAGTCGTCGACGAAGTGCGGGAAGGGTTCCGCCGCGTGCATCCTAGGCGCGCTCCGGACGGAGGTTGAACATCCCCTAATCGTACAATAAGCGCGCGATGCCCGGCACACTCTACGTCGTCGCCACGCCGATTGGGAACCTCGAGGATGTCACGCTGCGGGCGCTCCGGGTCCTGAGCGAGGTATCGGTCGTGGCGGCGGAGGACACGCGCCGCACCGGGAACTTGTTGCGGCACTACGGGATCGCGACGCCGCTGCTCAGCCTGCACGCCCACAACGAGCGGGCGCGCGCGCGCCACATCGTCGAGCGCCTTGGACGGGGCGAGCATGTGGCGCTTGTCACCGACGCGGGGACCCCGGCCGTGTCCGATCCCGGGGCGGCTGCAGTGGGAGCCGTGCGGCGGGCGGGGTATCCGGTGGTGCCGGTTCCCGGGCCGAGCGCGATTACCGCACTGCTGAGCGTGGCCGGTGTTGGGGAGACGGGATTTCGTTTCCTCGGGTTTCCACCAATTAGGTCAAAAGATAGAAAACAATGGTTCGCACGCCTGGTCGACAGCGCCAGTGAGACAGCGATCTTCTACGAGGCCCCTCACCGCCTGGCGAAGACGCTGACCGAACTGGGAAAATACTTGGGCAATAGACCTATTTTATTAGGTCGTGAGCTGACCAAGATGCACGAGGAGACCGTCTGGGGCAGTGCCGCCGAGCTTGCGCAGAAGCTGAGCGCCGTTCGAGGAGAGTGCACCCTGCTGGTTCCACCCTCGTCAGAGCCCATCGGTCCCAGAGAAGCCCTGCCAGATGAGCATGTTGCGAAATTGTTTTGTGAAATGACCAAAACAGCTCGTTCCAGACGCGAGGCGGCCCGAATGGTCGGGCAAAAAATTGGTCTTTCAACCCAATCTGTCTACGCCGCGCTCGAGCGGGCCAAATCTTGACCGCATTTGCGCCGGTTTGCTAACGTTTAGGGTCCCCATTTCATCGCATGGCGAAGCAGCCGCGACGCCCCTCGACGCCCGGCAACAGCAAGCCCCAGCGGAAGCCGGCCCCGCCGCCGCCCGTGGCGCCCGTCCGCTCCACCTACGCCGAGGCCGTCACGGTCTACGAGCAAGCCATGCGGACCCTGCAGCAGAAGAACTTCGCCAGGGCCGGCGAACTCCTGCGCCAGCTCATCCGATCCTTCCCTGAGGAGCGCGAGCTGCTCGAACGCGCGCGCCTTTACCTGGCCCTCTGCGAGCGCCACACCACCCCGACGCTCGCCGAACCGCAGACCGTCGAGGAGTTCCTGTACGCCGCTACCCTCGCGCTGAACGCCGCCCAGTTCGACCGGGCCCAGCGGTATCTGGACCACGTCCGCCGCGAGCAGCCGGGCAACGACCAGGCGCTCTATATGCTCGGCGTCACCCACGCGCAGCGCGGAGAGACCGAACTCGCGTTACGCTATCTGGAGCAGTCCTTCGCGGCGAACCCGGAGAACCGGGTGCTGGCGCGGCTCGATGCCGACCTCGAAGACCTTCGGGCTCTCGAGGCCGCCTCGCGGCTGTTCGGCCGCTGACTCACTCCGGTCGCCTTGGCCAGCGGCCGCCGGGGCGTCAGCTGTAACCCACTGTGTCTTCCGATCTGCACATCGTCATACTCGCGGCGGGCAAGGGCACCCGGATGAAATCGCGCGTGCCCAAGGTGCTGCATCCCGTCGCCGGGCGCCCGCTCATCGACTGGGTGCTCGCGACCGCGTCGTCGCTCGACCCCGCGTCGATCACGCTGGTCGTCGGGCACGAGGCCGCGCAGGTCACCGCCCACGTCGCGCGCGGATGGCCGGCGGCGCGCTTCGTCGTCCAGGAACCGCAGCTCGGCACCGGCCACGCGCTGCTCGTGACCGAGCCCGTGCTTGGGCATGCCGCGGGCACGCTGGTGCTCATGTCGGGCGACGTGCCGCTGCTCAAGGCCACCACCCTGCGGAGGCTGCTCGACGCCCATCGGAGCGCGAACGCCGCCTGCACGGTGCTCACGGCGGAGGTCGATCGCCCGTTCGGCTACGGCCGGATCGTGCGCGCGCAGGGGCGCATCGCGCGCATCGTCGAGGAGCGCGACGCCACGCCGGCGCAGCGCGAGATCAGGGAGATCAACTCGGGCATCTACGCCTTCGAGCTCGACGGGCTCTTCGATGCGCTCAAGGGCCTCGGCACGGAGAACGCGCAGGGGGAGTACTACCTGCCCGATCTGGTCGCCGCGCTCCGGCGCCGCAAGCGCGGCGTCGCGACCTGCACGGTGGATCAGGCGAGCGAAATCCGGGGCATCAACAGCCGGACGGAGCTGGCGGAGGTCACGCGGATGGTGCGACAGCAGAAGAACGAGGAGCTCATGGCGGCGGGCGTCACCCTCATCGATCCGGCGACGACCTACGTCGACGAGACCGTCGACGTGGGCGCGGACACGGTGATCCACCCGTTCGTCATCCTCGAGGGCTCGACGCGTGTGGGGGCGGCCTGCGAGATCCACGCGGGCGCGCGCATCGTGAACTCCACGATCGGCGACCGCGCCGTGGTGAAGAACCACACGATCATCACCGACGCCGAGGTCGGCGCCGAGGCGTCGGTCGGCCCGTTTTCCCACCTGCGCCCGGGTTCGGTGGTCGGGGCGGCGGCCCACGTGGGCAACTTCGTCGAGCTCAAGAAGACCACGCTCGGCCCGGGCTCGAAAGCCAACCACCTCAGCTATCTGGGCGACGCCGTGGTGGGCGCAAAGGTCAACGTCGGGGCCGGCACCATCACGTGCAACTACGACGGCTCGTCGAAGCACCAGACGGTCATCGAGGAGGGCGCCTTCATCGGCAGCGACACCACGCTCGTGGCGCCGGTCACGGTGGGCCGGGAGGCGTATGTCGCGGCCGGCTCGGTGATCACCGACGATGTCCCGCCGGGCGCACTCGGCATCGGCCGCGGCCGCCAGGAGAACAAGGACGGGTGGGTCGCCCGCCGGCGCGCCGCCGCCGCGGACTCCAGGCCCGACGCGTCACCCACCAAGCCTCAGGCCCCAGGCCAGTAACGATCTCACCCCATGTGCGGAATCATCGGCTACATCGGCGCCCGCCCCGTTGTTCCCCTTCTCATCGACGGACTGCGGCGGTTGGAATACCGCGGCTACGACTCGGCCGGCGTGGCCGTCGTCGGCAGCAACGGCCACCTCGACATCCGCCGGAGCGCCGGCAAGCTGGCCAATCTCGAAGGGGTGCTCGAGCAGTCGCCGCTCGAGGGGCTCTACGGGCTCGGGCACACGCGGTGGGCCACCCATGGGAGGCCGACCGAGGAGAACGCCCACCCCCATCGCGACTGCACGGGCCGGCTGGTGGTCGTGCACAACGGCATCATCGAGAACTACCTCGAGCTCAAGCGCGAGCTGCAGGGGCAGGGTCACACGTTCGTCACCGAGACCGACACCGAGGTGGTGGCCCATCTGGTGGAACGGGAGTGGCGCGGCGACGGCCTCGAGGCGGCCGTGCGGCGCGCGATGGCGCGGCTGCGAGGGCTGTTCGCCATCGTACTGCTCTCGGCTGACGATCCCGAGAAGATCGTGGCGGTTCGCAACGGCCCTCCGGTCGTGGTCGGCATCGGCGACCAGGAGTACTTCGTCGCCTCCGACATCCCGGCGCTGCTGCAGCACACGCGCGACGTCGTCTTTCTCGGCGACCGGGAGATGGTGGTGGTCACCCGCGCCGGCGCCGCGTTCACCGACCTCGACGGGCGCTCGCTCGCCCGTCCGACGCAGCGCGTCACGTGGGACCCGGTCATGGCCGAGAAGGCCGGGTACAAGCACTTCATGCTCAAGGAGATCTTCGAGCAGCCGAACGCCGTTCGCGAGACCATCCTGGGGCGCGTGTCGCTCGATGCCGGCGAGGTGTTCCTCGACGAGATGGCGCTCACGGCCGATGATTTCCGCGCCATCGACAAGGTGTCGCTCATCGCGTGCGGCACGTCCTGGCATGCCGCGCTTGTGGGCAAATTCCTCATCGAGGGGATGGCGCGGATCCCCGTCGAAGTCGACTACGGCTCGGAGTACCGCTACCGCGATCCCATCGTCGATCGGCAGACGCTGGCGGTCGTTATCACGCAGTCGGGCGAGACGGCCGACACGCTGGCGGCGTTGCGCGAGGCGCGCGGGAAGGGCGCGCGCAGCCTCGCCATCTGCAACGTCGTCGGCAGCATGGCGACACGCGAGGCGGACGGCACCATCTACACGCATGCGGGGCCGGAGATTGGCGTCGCGTCGACCAAGGCGTTCACGTGCCAGCTCGTCGCGCTGCATTTGCTGGCCCTGCAGCTGGCCCAGGTGCGCGGCACGATGGACGCGGCTGCCCGCAGGGCGCACATCGAGGCCTTGCTCCGGCTGCCGCAGCACCTCGAGGACGTGCTGGGGACCACCGCGCGGACCGTCGAGGACATCGCGGGCCGGCTGCACGCCCGCACGGACTTTCTCTATCTCGGTCGCGGCATCAACTACCCGATCGCGCTCGAGGGCGCGCTCAAGCTCAAGGAGATCTCGTACATCCACGCCGAGGGCTACCCGGCTGGGGAGATGAAGCACGGCCCCATCGCGCTCATCGACGAGAACCTGCCGGTCGTGGCCATCGCGCCGCGCGACGCGGTGCACGAGAAGATGCTCGGCAACATCCAGGAGGCCAAGGCGCGCGGTGGATCGGTCATCGCGCTGGTGACCGAGGGTGACGGCGCGCTCGGGGAGATCCTCGATCCGGCAACCGACTTCGTGCTCAGCCTGCCTCCGCTGCCGGACTCGATCGCGCCGGTGGCTATCGTGCTTCCGCTGCAGCTTCTCGCGTACCACATCGCGGTGCGGCGCGGCTGCGACGTCGACCAGCCGCGCAACCTCGCCAAGTCCGTCACGGTCGAGTAAGTGGACTTCCTCGCGTCCCTCAACCCCGAGCAGCAGGAGGCGGCGCGCCACGTCGAAGGCCCGCTCCTCATCCTCGCGGGAGCGGGTTCGGGCAAGACGCGCGTCATCGCCCACCGCATCGCGCACCTAGTGGCCACCGGGGCCGCCGCGGCGGACGAGATCCTGGCCGTCACCTTCACCAACAAGGCCGCCGAGGAAATGCGCCTGCGGGTGGAGGCCCTCCTGGCCGCCAGCCCCGATCCGGCTCGGGGGGTGGGCGCTGAGCCCGGTCGCCGCGCGATCAACACGCGCGCCATGTGGATCTCGACCTTCCACGCGCTCTGCGCGCGCCTGCTCCGGCGCGAGGCCCCCCACCTCGGGCTGTCGCGCGACTTCACCATCTACGATTCGGCCGACCAGCAGGCCGTGGTCAAGCAGCTCGTGCGCGAGTACGGGCTCGACGACGGCGCGTACCAGCCGCGCGCGGTGCTGGCGCGCATCAGCGCGGCCAAGAACCGGATGGAGGGGCCGGAGACGTTCGAGACAAGCTGGAATCCCCGCGATCGCGAGATCGGCCGGCTCTACGCGGGTTACCTGCGCGCGCTCGAGGACGCAAGCGCCCTCGACTTCGACGATCTCCTCCTGAAGACCGTGACGCTCTTCGATCAGGCCCCGTCGGTGCGGGAGCGCTACGCGCGGAAGTTCCGCTTCCTCATGGTGGACGAATACCAGGACACCAACCGGCCCCAGTACCTGCTCATCAAGCAGCTGGCCAGCGTGCACCGCAATCTGTGCGTCGTGGGCGATCCGGATCAATCCATCTACAAATGGCGGGGCGCGGACCTGCGGAACATCCTCGACTTCGAGGACGACTTCCCGGAGTCGGCGGTGGTCCGCCTGGAGCGGAACTACCGGTCGACGCAGGTCATCCTCGACGCCGCCTCGGCCGTCATCAGCCACAACCGCAACCGGAAGGAGAAGACGCTCTGGACCGACCGCAAGGGCGGCGAGCGCATCGTGTACTTCCGCGGCGGCGACGAGCTCGAGGAGGCCGACTACATCACGCGGGTGGCGCGCGCGGCACTCTCCGACGACGTCGAGAACGTCGTCGCCGTCCTCTATCGGACCAACGCCCAGTCGCGCGCCCTGGAAGACGCGCTGCGCTCGGCCGGCATCGCCTACGCCGTCATCGGAGGCGTCGGGTTCTACGAACGCCGGGAGATCAAGGACGCGCTCGCGTACCTCAAGCTCGTGCTCAACCCGCATGACGACGTGGCCCTGCGTCGCGTGATCAACGTGCCCGCACGCGGCATCGGCAAGGGCGTCATGGACGCGCTCGAGGCCGTGGAGGTCGGGGCCGCCGCGGCGGACCTCCCGCCGCTGCTCGCCGGTCTGCAGCCCGTGGTGGCCTCGTCGTCGCTCTGGACGAAGCTGGTCACCGCGGTGCAGGGCCGCCTGCTGACGCCGCGGCAGACGGCGGCGCTGGCGGCGTTCCGCGATCTCGTCACCGGGCTGAGCGACATCGCGCGGCGCGAGACCCTGTCCGTGACGCTCGGCAAGGTGCTGGATCGGTCCGGCTACCTCGGCGACCTTCGTGAGGATCGGAGCGAGGAGGCCGAAGCCCGCATCGAGAACCTCCTGGAGCTCGTCTCGGCGGCCCGCGAGTACGAGATGCGCGATCCCGAGCCGTCGCTGGCCGGCTTCGTCGATCGCCTCGCGCTGCTCTCAGACGTGGACAAGGAAGAGGGCAGCCGGGACGCGCGCGTGCTGCTGATGACGCTGCATTCCGCCAAGGGGCTGGAGTTCCCGGTGGTCGTCATGGCGGGCCTCGAAGAGGGCCTGTTCCCGCATGCGCGGGCCGCAGAAGACGACACCGAACTCGAAGAAGAGCGGCGGCTGTGCTACGTGGGCATCACCCGCGCGCGGCGCAAGCTCGTCCTGACGGGCGCGAGCCGGCGACGCATCTTCGGCGAGTACCAGGCCACCGAGCCCTCGCGGTTCCTGGAGGAGATTCCGCCGGATCTCATCGAGGAGGCGGCGCCGGGCTACGTCTCGCCGTATGCGGCCCCAAGACGCGGCTGGGAGTATCGGGCCAACCCATACCGGAACCGCGGGCCAGGCGGCGGAGGGCGGGGATCGGGGCGGGTCTCCGAGACCCATGGGCCGACGGCGTTCCGCGACGAGGATGAAGACCAGTCGTCGTCAACAGGGCTGCGGCCGGGCCTGAAGGTGCGCCACGCCACCTTCGGCGTGGGCACCGTCCTCAGCGTCGAGGATCTCGACGACGACCAGAAGCTGGTGGTCCGCTTCGCCGCCGTCGGCCAGAAGACCCTCCGCGCGCGCTATGCGAAGCTGGAAGCCGTTTGACGGAATGGCGAATCGCGAATGGCGAATGACGAAAGGAAATGACGAATCGCGTTCGTCATTCGTCATTCGCCCTTCGTCATTCAATCTTCGTGATGATCCACCGCCCCTCGCGCTGGACGCCGTCGCGGGTGCCGCTGGCGCGCGTGAGGGTGATGGTCATGGAGCGGTCGGACGTTTGACCTTCCGGGCTGATCACGCGGGCCTGGATGGTCACGTTCTTGACGATGAGGTCGCCCTCGAACTTGGCGGGGTCGAAGCGGGGCTCTCCAGGCGCCGTCAGCGAGGCCTCAGCCGGTCCGGTAGCGGACACGAGTGCGGCCCTGGCGTCGGACACGGCCTTGGCGTGCACGGACGTGTCTTCTCGCCACTTGTCCCACTCGGCCTTGACCTTCTGGAGGGCGGGCGTCCACCGGGCTTTCGGGTCGCGCTCGAGCTTGAGCACTTCCTCGATGGCCTTGAGGTTGGCGTTCTGATACTCGAGCTTGGCCTTCGTGAAGGCGGCCTCCTCGGCGCGGGCCTTCTCCTCGGCCGCCAGCAAGGTCTTGAAGTCCAGCGGCGTCCGCTGCTCGTCGCCCATCGCGGTGATGCTGAACTCGTCGACGACGCCCTGCTCGCGGGGGTCGAACGCGACGGCGGACATCATGGCGAGCGTCGTGTTGTCCCGCGCACGGGCGGCCCGGAAGAACTGGGACAGGAGGCGATGCTCAGCCGGCCGTGAGCACGCCGCCGCGAGCAGGAGCAACGGTGCGCACACGAGAACGATCAGGAAAGTCACGCTGACCTTTGACCGAGCCATTCCGTCCTCCCCGGATGTGAGGCGGGGTATCGTCCCGCTAGGCGTCAGAGGCTACTACTTCCTCGTCCTTCTCGACAAGCGCAACCGACACGACCGTGTCATCGCCCTCGAGTTCCATGACGCGCACGCCCTGCGTGGCGCGGCCGATCGTCCGGATCTCGCTGGCCGGCGTGCGCAGGATCTTGCCCTGCTCGGTCATGACGAGCAGTTCCTCGTTGTCGTGGACCTGCGCAATCCCCACGACGCGGCCGTTTTTCTCGGTGATCTCGATGTTCTTGAGGCCCAGGCCGCCGCGGCTCTGCACGCGGTACTCGTCCAGGGGGGTCTGCTTGGCGTAGCCCTTCTCGGTCACGGTCAGCAGCGTCCCGCCGGGCTTGACCACCTCCATGGCGACCACCTCGTCGCCCTCGCGGAGCTGGATGCCGCGCACGCCGTACGCGGTCCGGCCCATCGCGCGCACGTCGCTCTCGGCGAAACGGATGGCCATGCCCTCCCGGGTCCCGATGAAGATCTCGCTCTGGCCGTCGGACAGCTGGACCCCCATGACCGCGTCGGCCTCGTCGACGCCCATCGCGATGATGCCGCCCGCCCGCGGGTTGCTGAACGCCGAGAGCTCGGTCTTCTTGACCGTGCCTCCGCGCGTGCCCATCACGATGAAGTGCTGGTCGTCGAACTCCTGTACAGCCAGCATCGCGGCGATCTTCTCGCCTTCCTCCATCTGCACGAGGTTGGCGATGGCCTTGCCGCGGCCGTCGGCGCCGACGTCGGGGATTTCGTGCACCTTGAGCCAGTACGCGCGGCCGCGGTCGGAGAAGATCATCATGTAGGAGTGCGTCGACGCCACGAAGAGGTGGTTCACCACGTCCTCCTCGCGCGTGCGCATCCCGATGCGGCCCTTGCCCGCCCGCCGCTGCGTCCGGTAGGTGGAGATGGGCGTGCGCTTGATGTACCCCGTGTCGGTGACCGTGATCGCCACGTCCTCCTCGGCGATGAGGTCCTCGATGCTGAGCTCGCCTTCTTCGTCGACAATCTGGGTTCGCCGCGCGTCGCCGAAGCGCGCCTGGATCTCGCGCAGCTCGTCCACGACGATCTGCAGCACGAGCCGATCGCTGGCAAGGATGGCCCGCAGCTGCTCGATGAGCGCCGAGAGCTCCGCCAGTTCGTCGAGCACCTTCTGCCGCTCGAGGCCGGTGAGCCGCTGCAGCTGCATGTCGAGGATGGCCTGCGCCTGGATCGCGGTGAGGCCGAAGGTCGCCACCAGGCCGGCGCGCGCCTCGGGGGGATTCTTCGACCCCCGAATCAAGGCAATCACGGCGTCGAGCCGATCGAGCGCGATGCGCAACCCGTCGAGGATGTGCGCGCGCGCCTCGGCCTTCTTCAGGTCGAACTCGGTCCGCCGGCGCACCACCTCGCGCCGGAACTCGACGAACTGCTCGATCATCTCGAGCAGGTTCAGCACGCGCGGGCGCCCGCCGACGATGGCGAGCATGATGACACCGAAGGTCTGCTGCAGCGCCGTGTGCTTGTAGAGGTTGTTGAGGACGACCTCGGCGACCTCCCCGCGCTTGAGCTCCACGACGATGCGCATGCCGTCGCGGTCGGACTCGTCGCGGATGTCGGAGATACCGTCGACCGTCTTGTCGCGCACCAGCTCGGCGATGCGCTCGATGAGGCTCTTCTTGTTGACCTGGTACGGAATCTCCGTGACGACGATCTGCTGGCGGTCGCCCTTCTTGGTGGTCTCGATCTCGGCGCGCGCGCGGACCGAGACGCCGCCGCGTCCGGTGATGTACGCCTCGTGAATGCCGCGGCGCCCGTGGATGATGCCGCCGGTCGGAAAATCGGGTCCGGGGACGATCTTCAGGAGCTCCTTGAGGCGCTGGTCGCGGGTGAGACGCGGCGTGTCCGTCGGCGCGAGCAGGGTCTTCTCGATGACCCACACCACGCCCTCGATGACCTCGGACAGGTTGTGCGGCGGGATGTTGGTGGCCATGCCCACCGCGATACCCGCGGACCCGTTCACCAGCAGGTTCGGGAACGGCGTCGGGAGCACCATGGGCTCCGTCGTCGTCTCGTCGAAGTTTGGCTGGAAGTCGACGGTCTCCTTGTCGAGATCCGCCATCATCGCCTCGGCAAGCGCGCGGAGACGGGCTTCGGTGTAGCGGTAGGCGGCCGGCGGATCGCCGTCCACCGAGCCGAAATTCCCCTGGCCGTCGACCAGGGGATACCGCATGTTGAAGTCCTGGGCGAGCCGGACGAGCGTGTCGTACGCCGGAGCGTCGCCGTGCGGGTGGTAGTTGCCGATGACTTCCCCGACGATCTTGGCGCACTTGCGGTACGCGCGGTTGCTCGCCAGGCCCATCTGCCGCATGGCATACAGCACCCGTCGATGGGCGGGCTTGAGCCCGTCGCGTACGTCGGGCAGCGCCCGCCCGATGATCACGCTCATCGCGTAATCCAGGTACGAGCGCCGCATTTCGTCTTCGATGTTTACGGGGATGCGCGTCTCTGTGGACATCGGTTCGATCGGAGAACGGGGTCGGGCTTACGGTTCCGGGGACGGCGCCGCGACCGGCGGGCCCGACCCCAACTCAGCTAGATGTCGAGGTTCCGCACATCGAGGGCGTGCTCCTCGATGAACCTGCGCCGCGGCTCGACCTGGTCGCCCATGAGGGTCGTGAACATCAGGTCCGCCTCCGTATGGTCCTCGGCCCTCACCTGCAGCAGCGTGCGCGTCTCCGGGTTCATCGTCGTGTCCCAGAGCGTCTCGGGGTTCATCTCCCCGAGACCCTTGTACCGGTTGACCGCGAGCCCCTTGCGGCCCAGGGCGATGAAGTACTCGACGAACTCGTCGAGCGACGCAACCGACGACGACGCGGCGGTCGCCGCCGACGGCGCGGTCTCGCGCGACTCCTGGGCCCGCCGAACGGCCTCGTCCAGTGCGTCGCCGGCCGGTGCGGCCGGCTCCTCGTGCTCTTCCTCGACCGGGCCGGGATCGACGGGTGTCGTCACGCGCACGCCGATGGGACCCAGCCGCATGGCGCGCACGACGTCCTTGATCTCGCCGTAGCTCGCCGCGAGCGTCCGGTACTCGGCGGTGGCGATGAAGTCGACGCCGAGCACATCCACGCGGGGATAGCCGAGCGATCGATCCTCGACCCGCAGGCTCCAGCTGTTGTGCTCTTCGTCGCGGACGGCCACGACATCGCGCGTCGGCGTCGTCAGCTGCGCGGCCAGGTCGCGGATTGCGGATTCCTGCTCGAAGAACGCCTTGTCCCGCACGCCACGGTCCAGCAGCGCCTCGACCACATCCCGCGCGTGGCCCCTGCGCTCGACGGCCCGCATGACTTTCTGGTAGCCGATCATCCCGTGCAGGATCTTCTCGAGCTCGAGACCGAAGAGCTCCTGCCCGTCCGCCAGGCGGACGACGCGCGACTCGACGGCGCGGCGCACCAGGAAGGCGTCGAGCGCGCGCTCGTCCTTGATGTACACCTCGCTCTTGCCGCGCTTGGCGCGGAACAGGGGCGGCTGCGCGATGAAGACGTGGCCGTTCTCGACGAGCGCCGGCATCTGCCGGTAGAAGAACGTCAGCAGCAGCGTCCGGATGTGCGATCCGTCGACGTCCGCGTCCGTCATGATGATGACGCGGTGATACCGCAGCTTCGAGAGGTCGAAGTCCTCCGTGCCGATGCCGCAGCCGAGCGCGGCGATGATGGTCTTGATCTCCTCGCTGCTCAGCATCTTGTCGAGGCGCGCCCGCTCGACGTTGAGGATCTTCCCACGGATGGGCAGAATCGCCTGAAACCGGCGGTCGCGTCCCTGCTTGGCCGATCCGCCGGCCGAGTCGCCCTCCACGATGTAAATCTCGGAGAGCGCAGGGTCGTCTTCCTGGCAGTCGGCCAGCTTCCCGGGCAGCGAGCTCCCGTCGAGCGCGCCCTTCCGCCGGACGAGGTCCCGCGCCTTCCGCGCGGCCTCGCGCGCCCGGGCGGCATCCACCGCCTTCGAGATGATGCGCTTGGCGACGACGGGGTTCTCCTCGAGGTACGCTCCCAGCCGATCGTTGACGATGGCCTCGACGATGCCCTTGACCTCGGTGTTGCCGAGCTTGGTCTTGGTCTGGCCCTCGAACTGCGGGCGGGGGATCTTGACGCTGATCACCGCCGTCAGCCCCTCGCGGATATCGTCGCCGCTGATGGTGGCGTCCTTCAGGTCCTTCGCCAGGCTGCTCTTCTGCGCGTAGGAGTTCACCGTGCGCGTCAGCGCGGCGCGAAAACCCGACAGGTGCGTGCCGCCCTCGTGCGTGTTGATGTTGTTCGCGAACGAGAACTCCTGCGGATTGTAGCCGTCGTTCCACTGGAGGGCGATTTCCGCCTCGATGCCCTCCCGCTCGCCGCGCATGTAGATGGCCTTGTCGTGGACGAGGCCCTTGTGCTGGTTGAGATGCTCGACGAACGACACAATGCCGCCGTCGTAGTGGAACCGGTGGCTCTTCCCATCGCGCTCGTCGTCGAGCGTGATGACGACGCCGGCATTGAGGAACGCCAGCTCGCGCAGACGCTGTGCCAGGGTGTCGAAGCTGAACTCGGTGGTCTCGAAGATGCTGGCGTCCGGCTTGAAGGTGATCTTCGTTCCGCGCTTCTTCGTGGTGCCCGTGATCAGCAGGTCGCCCTGCGGCTTGCCGCGCTCGTAGGTCTGCTGGTAGACGCGCTCGTTCCGCCAGATTTCCAGTTCCAGCCGCTCCGAGAGCGCGTTGACCACCGAAACGCCAACGCCGTGAAGACCGCCCGAGACCTTGTAGCTGTCGTTGTCGAACTTGCCGCCGGCGTGGAGCACCGTCAGCACGACCTCGGCCGCCGAGCGCCCGCTCTCGTGCATGTCCACCGGAATGCCGCGCCCGTTGTCGACCACTGTCACCGAGTTGTCGATGTGAATGGTGCAGTTCACCTCGCTGCAGTATCCGGCGAGGGCCTCGTCGATCGAGTTGTCGACGATCTCGTACACCAGGTGGTGGAGCCCGGTGGGCCCCGTCGAGCCGATGTACATGGCTGGCCGCTTCCGCACCGCCTCGAGCCCTTCGAGGACCTTGATGCTTTCCGCGCCGTACTCCTCGGCCGGCACGCCGTTCGTGGTCATCGGTTCGCTTTGCGACATCACGTTCCCGGTCACACCCGCATCGGCATGATGACGTAGGTGTAGTCGTACCCGTCTGCGCCGATCGGCCGCAGCACCGCCTGGCTCACTTCATCCTTCACTTCGAGGGCGACGGCGTCGGTTTCGACAACGTTCAGGAAGTCCTGCACATACTGCGCGTTGAAGCAGATGGTCAGCGCCGGACCGGAGTAGTCGACCGCGAGCGGCTCGTGCGCCTCGCCGAACTCGGGACTGCTCGACATCACCTCGACCTTGCCCTTGTCGAGCACGAGCTTGACGGCCCGCGATCGCTCGTTCGAGAGAATCGAGACGCGCCGCAGCGCGTTGGTCAGCCGGTCGCGCTCGAATTCGACCCGCTTGTCGTTGCCCTTCGGAATGACCTTCTCATACGCGGGAAATTGCCCGTCGATCATCCGCGAGATGAGCAGCCGGGGGCCAATCTCGAAGAACAGGTGGTTCTCGCCGCGCTCGTACTTCACCTCGATATCGTCGGCCAGCAGCCTCGACAACTCGGCGAGGGTCTTGCGCGGCAGAATCGCCCTCACCTCGTCGGGGCCCTTCATGGCGGACTCGCGCGGCACGGTGACCAGCGCCAGGCGATGGCCGTCGGTCGCGACAAACGTCATCGAGTCGCCCCGCAGGACGAACAACGCGCCGTTCAGGTAGTAGCGGGTGTCCTCACCGGTGATGGCAAACTGCGTCTTGGCCACCATCTCGCGCAGGCGCCGGCCCGCAATGGTCGTCGCACCCGCCCCGCTGCTCTCCGGCAGGCTCGGAAAATCCTCGCGCGGCAGCGTCGGCATCCGCGACTCGAACTGCTCGGCCGAAACCTTGACGCCCGAGCCGCCCTTCTCCGTTTCGATCCGGACATCGCTCTCCGGCAGCGCCCGCACGACTTCATAGAGCTTCTTCGCCGGCAGTGTCACCGTGCCGGGTCTGGCAACGGCGGCGTCCGCGCGGCTGCGAAGCGCAACTTCCAGATCCGTCGCAAGCAGCGTCACCTCGTTCCCGGCAGCTTCAATCAGGACGTTCGCCAGGATCGGGATGGTGTTCTTGCGCTCCACAATCTGCTGGAAGAACTGCAGTTCACGCACAAGATCGGCTTTCCTGGCGACCAGTTCCATGTGAGGCTGTCCTCGTGGATTTGTGGGGTACAGGCGAAGATAGAAAAGTATACAGGAAGAAGGTGCTGTTGACCAAACTTCAGCTTCCTATAAGTCGTTTATAATCAGTAGCTTAAACTGTGTATTTTTCTGTGGGTCGGATGTGGGCGGACAACCGGTTTGCGGGGCCTCGTTTCGCCCTCCGCAGTCGTCCACAATCCATCCACATCGCGACGGTGGAAAAGCGCCGTCGGGTCAGCGGAACGACTGCAGAAAGGTGTCCAGCTGGGCCGCAAACGTCGCGTCACGTTTGCGCAGTTCTTCAACTTTCTTGATGGAGTGGATGACCGTGGAGTGGTGCTTGCCGCCGAAGCTGCGGCCAATCTCCGGCAGCGACGCGTGCGTCAGCATCTTGCACAGATACATCGCCACCTGGCGCGGCATGGCCACCGACTTCGAGTTGTTGCGTGACTTCAGATCGGTCAGCTTGAGCTGGTAATACTCCGCCACGTACTTCTGTATCTGCTCGATCGTCACCGCGCGATCGTCGTGATCGATGACGTTGCGCAGCACCTCCTGCGCAAGATCGAGCGAGAGCGGGCGGGCCGTGAGCGACGCATAGGCGATCAGGCGGATCAGCGATCCTTCGAGTTCACGGATGTTCGACTTGATCCGGCTCGCGATGTAGAGCGCCACGGTATCCGGCAGCGGGATGACCTCGGCCTCGGCCTTCTTCTTCAGGATGGCGACCTTCGTTTCGATGTCCGGCGGCTGGATATCGGCGATGAGACCCCATTCAAAGCGTGAGCGCAGCCGCTCTTCGAGCGCGGGAATCTCGTGTGGCGGACGATCACTGCTGATGACGATCTGCTTCTGCGCGTCGTGGAGAGCGTTGAAGGTGTGGAAGAACTCCGTCTGCGTCCCTTCCTTGCCGGACACGAACTGGATGTCATCGACGAGCAGGACGTCCACCGACCGGTAGCGCTCGCGGAAATCAAGGACGCGATCGTAGCGGACCGCGTTGATCATCTCGTTCATGAAGCGCTCGGACGAGATGTAGGTGAGCCGCACGCCGGGATTGTGGCGGAGCACGTACTGCCCAATCGCGTGCATCAGGTGCGTCTTACCCAGACCGACGCCGCCGTAGATGAACAGCGGGTTGTACGAACGCGACGGCGCTTCGGCAACGGCGCGGCACGCGGCGTGCGCAAACTGGTTGGAGGGCCCTACGATGAACGTGTCGAAAGCGTAACGCGGGTTGAGACCCCCCGGAGTCACAACGGGGGAGGCCGCATCATCGTCGATGGCCGGCTGGTCCGGTTGCGCCGCCATCGCCGGCGCGACCGTAACGGCGCCCGGCGCGCCAGCGAGCGCCTGGCCGGCGGCGCGGGTGGACTCGGGAACGAAGCGCAGCTCCGCCTCCGCACGGCCGACGTCGGCCAGCGCCTCGGAGAGCACCATCGAGTAGTGCTTGGGCAGCCACTCCGTGAAGAGGAGGTTCGGCACGCGTACCACGATGGTCCGGCCCTCGTCGGCGACGAGCGACGTGGGCTTGAACCAGGTGAAGAAACTGTGGCGCCCGACCTTGCCCTCGACGCGCGTCAGGACCTGGTCCCAGATGGTGGTGGCGGACATGGTCAGAAGAGCCCGGAAATCTGCGGCCTTTTCGAGGCTAACTCTCGGCGGAGGCCATGTTTATAGGGGTTTTTCACAGTGTTTTCCACACCTGTGGAAAACTCCGGAGGCTGCCGCGGCGAGCGTCCCGTCGCCGGGGCACCTGTAGCATACCGCACGGAGCGGCTTTACACCCCGGCCGCGGCACACGTAGAATCAGGAGTTCTGCGAGGAACGGACCAACATGGCAAAGGGAAAGCGCACATATCAGCCCAATAACCGACGCCGGAAGCGCACGCACGGCTTCCTCGTCCGGATGCGGACCAAGGACGGGCAGCAGGTCCTCAAGCGGCGCCGGGCCAAAGGCCGCAAGCGGCTGACGGTCTCCGACGAGCGCTGAGGCGCCCGTGCCCCGGTTCCGGGCCTCCGAGCACATCCGGCGGCGGGCGGACTTCACTGCGGCCTATGAAGGCGGCGGGAAGGCCAGCGGCCGCTACATGACCGTGTTCGTCAGGCCCAACGCCGGCGCCGGTCCCCGGCTCGGCCTGGCAGCCACCCGGAAGCTCGGGGGTGCCGTCGTCCGGAATCGCGCAAAGCGGCGGGCCCGTGAGCTCTTCAGGCACTTCAAGCCCGCCGCCGACCTCGACATCGTCATTGTCCCGCGCCGCGAACTCGTCGATGCCCTCTATGCCAGCCTCGAGGCTGAATTCCGCGCGCTCGTCGATCGAGCCAGCAGCCGGCCCCGCCGTCGCGGTGGCCCTGGCACTACTTCGAGCGTATAAATACTTTATTTCACCGTTATTTACAGGCTCGTGCCGCTACGTGCCGTCGTGCTCCGACTACACCGCCGAAGCCATTGCGCGGTTCGGGGCGCTCAAGGGTGCGTGGCTTGGCCTCCGGCGTCTGGCGCGATGCCACCCACTGGGCGGCTCCGGACTTGACCCGGTGCCACATAGGAACGCTTCCCGCTGATGGAACGCAGGGTTCTGCTCGCTATCTCGTTGTCTTTCCTGGTGTTGTTCCTCTACCAGGCGCTGATTGTGCCGCCGCCGCCGGCGGGGAACGAGACGCCGGGCCAGGGGCCGTCGCCCTCGGCGACCGGGGCTCCAGCGGCCGTCGCCCCGGGGGCAGCGGCAGCTGCGGCGGCCACCCCGGCCGCGACGCCGGAGCCCTCGGCGGCGGCTCCGGCCGTGGCGGATGCCTCGGAGCGGGTCATCGCCATCGAGACGGCGCTTGTGCGCGCCGAGTTCTCGAACCGCGGCGCGCACATCCTGCGATGGGTGCTGAAGCGCTTCCGGAACGAGCGCGGCGAACCGCTCGACCTGATCCCGGCAGGCGTACCGGCGCCGCGCGTGCTGCCGTTTGCGCTCTCGACGGAGAGCGCCGAAGAGACGGCAGCCCTCAACGCGGGGTTGTATCGCGTGAGCGTCCGACAGCAGGAGCCGGTATCCGTGGCGCGGCACACCACCGTTGACGCCACGGGTCAGGCCGTGACGCTGGTGTTCGAGTTCGAGACCGCGGAGGGGCTGCGCGTCGAGAAGACGTTCGGCATCGAGCCGACGTCGTACGTGGTGACGTTCACGGCGCGCGTGACGAGGGCCGGCCAGCCCGTCAACCCGCGCGTCGACTGGGGACCCGGCCTCGGCGACGAGATCGCGCGTATGGCGCCCGGCGGGTTCCTCTCGCCGTCCTACAGCTATCCGGCGCAGGCCATCTACTCGCAGGCCGGCGATGTGACCCGCGTGACGCCCGCCTCGCTCGTGCCGGGCCAGAGCGTCCCGGGGCCCTTCCGGTGGGTCGGGATCGACGATCACTACTTCATCTCGGCCTTCATCGAGCCTACGGTGCCCGCCACGGTGGAGTACACCCCCATCGTGGTGCCGCCCGCGGCGCCGGGCGACCCACCGGGCCGGTATGTCGCCTACGCTGCGCGGTTCGCGGCACCGCCCGAGAACGTGCGAGTCTACTTCGGGCCGAAGGAGTTCGACTCGTTGCGCGGGATCGATCCGGACTTCACGAAGGCCATCCACTTCGGCATCTTCGCGTGGCTGGCCGCGCCGCTGCTGGACGCGCTCAAATGGGTTCACGGCTTCGTCGGCAACTGGGGCTGGGCGATCATCGTCCTGACGGTGCTCATCAACATCCCGCTGCTGCCGCTGCGCCACAAGAGCGTCGTGTCGATGCGGCGCATGCAGGAACTGCAGCCGCAGATGAAGGCTATCCAGGATCGGTACAAGAAGTACAAGATCACCGATCCCGAGCGTCAGAAGATGAACCAGGAGGTGATGGAGCTCTACCGCGCCAAGGGAGTCAACCCGGCGAGCGGCTGCCTGCCGATGCTCCTGACGCTGCCGTTCCTGTTCGCCTTCTACTCGATGCTCTCGCAAGCCATCGAGATTCGCGGCGCCGACTTCGGCGGGTGGATTACCGACCTCTCGGAGCACGACCCGCTCTACATCACGCCCATCCTGATGGGCCTGACGATGTTCTGGCAGCAGCGCATCACGCCGTCGACCGCCGACCCGACGCAGCAGAAGGTGATGATGATCATGCCCTTCATGTTCACCTTCATGTTCCTGTGGGCGCCGAGCGGCCTCGTGATCTACTGGTTCGTCAGCAACCTGTTCGCCATCGGCCAGCAGTACTTCACCAACTTCTGGCTGGGCACTCCCGTTCCGGTGAAGAAATCATAGGCCCGCCATGTCCGACGCAACCGAGATCACTCGCTTCGTCCAGAAGGTCGTCGATGTCATGGGCCTGCGCCTCACGGCTGCGCCCGAGGAGATGCCCGACGGGCTGCGCGTCAACCTCGAGGGCGAGGACGGCAGCGTCCTGATACGTCGCCAGGGCGAGGCGCTGGCGGCACTGCAGCATGTGGTGGCATCGGTCTACCGCGGCGACGTCAACGAGAGGCGCCGGCTCGTGGTCGACTGCAATGGATACCGCCAGGGCAAGGACGCCGAGCTGCGGCAGATGGCGAAGTTCCTGGCCGAGAAGGCGCGATCCACCGGCCTCGCCCAGGAGATCGGCCCGCTCAATCCCTACGAGCGGCGCATCGTCCATCTGGCGGTCGCCGAGGTCGAGTCGGTGACGTCGGAGAGCATCGGCGACGCGTTCGAGAAGACGGTGATCATCTCGACCAAGTAGGCGTGGTCCGGGGCTCGAGAGGCTCAAGCCTCGAGCCGCGGATCTCGGGCCTGCCATGTTCGCGACCGCAGACACCATCGTGGCCGTCGCCACGCCGCCGGGTCGCGGCGGACTGGGCGTCGTGCGGCTGAGCGGGCCCGACGCGGTACGCGTTGCCGGCGAGCTGGTGACGCGCGAGGGGGCCCCGCGGCCGCGCCACGCCACGTTCACGCGCCTCCGCGTGCCGGCCAACGCCGACGTGCCCGGCGTCGGCGATCACCTCGTCGAGATCTTCTTTCCCGCCCCGGCGTCCTACACCGGCGAGGACGTCGTGGAGCTCTCCGCCCACGGCAGCCCGATCGTGTTGGAGAGCATCCTGCGCGCCGCGGTCCGTGCCGGCGCGCGGCTGGCCGAACCGGGCGAGTTCACCCTTCGGGCGTTCCTGAACGGCAAGATCGATCTGGTGCAGGCGGAGGCGGTGGCCGACCTGGTGGACGCCGTGACGCCGCTGCAGGCGCGCGCGGCCTTCGACCAGCTCGAGGGGACGCTCACCGGCGCCATTGCCGCCATCGAACGCGAGCTGTTCGACCTCATGGCGAGGCTCGAAGCATCGCTGGATTTCCCCGAGGAGGGCTATCACTTCATCACGCCCGCGGAGGGCGCGGCAGGCGTGGCCCTGATTCGGACGCGCGTGGCCGGGCTGCTGGCACAGGCGGGGCGCGGGCGCCTGGTACGGGAGGGCGCGCAGGTGGTGATTGCCGGCACGCCCAATGTGGGCAAGTCCTCGCTCTTCAACGCGCTGCTGAGCGCGAACCGCGCGATCGTCACCGACGTGCCTGGGACGACGCGCGATCTGCTGACGGAGCGGGCGAACCTGGGCGGATTGTCGGTGGCTCTCGTTGACACGGCGGGGATGCGCCACGCGGCGGACCCGGTGGAGCGCGAGGGCGTCGAGCGGGCCCGCGGCGCGCTCGGCGTCGCGGATCTCGTGCTCGTGCTCATCGACGGATCGCGCGCGGTCGCCGACGAGGATCGACGACTGTTGGCCATGACGCGCGGATCGCGGCGGCTCGTGGTCGTCAGCAAGCGCGACCTTCCGCGCGCGTGGCCGTCCGACACGCTGGGGGCGGACGGTGAAGGCGCGGTGGAGGTGTCGGCGTCGACGGGGGCTGGGCTGGACGGGCTGGTCGCCGCCATCGCGGCGCGGCTGGGTGCGGGTCAGGGCTGGCGGGACACGCCGATGGTGACCAACCTGCGGCACGTGACGCTGCTCGAGTCGTCAGCCCGGGCCCTGGCGCGCGCAGAGGATGCGCTGTCGTCATCGGCAGGCGTAGTATCAGAAGAGTTCGTGCTGGCAGATCTGCAGGAAGCGGCCGCGAGCCTGCAGGAAATCGTCGGGCGACGGACGGCGGAGGACGTGCTCCGCGCGATCTTCGAGCGGTTCTGCGTCGGGAAGTAGAAGAATCGATAAGAGTAATTGATAAGTAGATATCGATGAGTGTTTTCGATGTATTGGTCGTCGGAGCGGGACACGCCGGTGTGGAAGCGGCCTGGGCGGCGGCGCGGATGGGCTGTTCCGTTGGCCTGTGCACGCTGTCGCGTGAGACGGTGGCCCTCATGCCATGCAACCCGGCGGTTGGAGGGACGGCCAAGGGCCACCTGGTGCGAGAGATCGATGCGCTGGGTGGGCTCATGGGCCTGGCCATCGACGCGACCGGCATCCAGTTCAAGCTGTTGAACCGCAGCCGGGGGCCGGCGGTGTGGTCACCCCGGGCGCAAGCCGACAAGGCCGCCTACGGTGCCTGGGTGCGGCGTCAACTGGAGTCGGTTCCAGGGATTGAATGGCTCATCGGGCGGGCGGGTAGCATACTGGTCAACGGGAGCGGCGAGGTCGCCGGCCTCGCGTTCGAGGACGGCCGGGAGGTCGGCTGCCGCAGCCTGGTCATCACGACGGGCACGTTTCTGAATGGCTTGGTCCACGTGGGGCGTGACCAGCGGCCGGCCGGGCGCGCCGGGGAGCCACCGTCGCGGGATCTGGCCGAATCGCTCAAGGGGTTTGGCTTCGAGTGGGGCCGGCTCAAGACGGGCACCCCGCCTCGTCTCTCGCGCGCGTCGATCGACTTCGACGAGGCCGTTCGCCGCGGGGTGTTTCACGTGGAACGAGGCGACGAGCGACCGGTCCCCTTCTCATTCTTGACCGAGGCTCCCGTGCAGAATCGGGTGGACTGCTGGGTGGTGTACACGACCGAAGCAGTGCACCGGCTGGTGCGGGACCGCATCAACGAGTCTCCTCTCTACAACGGGCAGATTCGCGGCATCGGGCCGCGCTACTGTCCGGCCTTCGAGGACAAGGTGATGCGTTTTCCGGATCGGGAACGCCACCAGCTGTTCCTCGAGCCAGAGGGGCTCGAAGTGGACGAGGTCTACGTCAACGGCTTCTCGATGAGCCTACCCGTCGAGGTACAGGAGCGGGCGGTGCGAGCGCTGCCCGGCCTCGAGTCGGCCGTCCTGATCCGCCCCGGCTACGCCGTGGAGTACGACTTCATCCAGCCGACGGAGCTTCGGCCCACGCTCGAGACCCGCCGCGTGCCGGGCTTGTTTCTGGCGGGCCAGATCAACGGGACATCGGGCTACGAAGAGGCTGCTTGCCAAGGTCTGATGGCGGGCCTCAACGCGGCGCGCCGCGCCCGTCGGGAGCCCGAGGTCACGCTCGGCCGCGATCAGGCCTACATCGGCATCATGATCGACGACCTGATCACCAAAGGCTGCCTCGAGCCGTATCGGATGTTCACCTCGCGCGCGGAGTACCGCCTGCTGCTCCGCATCGACAACGCCGACCTCCGGTTGACCGAAATCGGACGGGCGGCGGGCCTGGTATCGGATGAGCGATTCGACCGGTTCGAGGCCCGCCGCGCCCGGTTCGCCCGCAACCTGGCGCGCCTGCAGCAGACGCGGGTCCGGACGTCCGCCGGCGACCGCGTCACGGCTGCCGAAGCCCTGCGTAATCCGACAGTCTCGCTCGAGGTTCTCGTGTCGGAGGGCGAGATCGCCATCGAATGCGCCGAGGGCCCAGGCGGTGCGCTCGATCTCGCGTCTCTACAGGCTGAGTGTCGGTTTTCGGGCTACCTGCGGCGGCAGGCCGAAAGCGTCGAACGAGCCCGCCGGACCGAGCACCGCCCAATTCCCAGGGGGTTTCCATTCGATCGCGTTCCGGGGCTGTCGCGCGAGATCGTCCAGCGATTCCATCAGATTCAGCCTGAGACGCTCGGCCAGGCCCAGCGCATTCCAGGGGTGACGCCCGCCGCAGTCGCGGTCCTCGCCGCCTATCTGCCTCGACTCGCCCCGGTGACGCCCGCGTGAGCGCCCGAGAAGTCCGGGACCGCATCCAGCGCCGCGCCCGCCGAGCCGGTCTGGACCTCGACCCCACGGTTGTCGAGCGATTTGAGCGTTATTACAGCCTCCTGGCAAAGTGGAACGAGAAGATCAACCTCACCGCGTTTCGGCTCGACGAAGATGGTGACCATGCCGTCGACCGGCTGTTGATTGAGCCGGCGGCCGCCGCCCGCCATGTCGCCGGCACCGCCCGTCTGGCGATGGACGTCGGCTCAGGGGGTGGTTCACCGGCCATTCCACTGGCCATAGCGGCTCCCGCGCTTCGAATGCGCCTCGTGGAGATCAAGACGCGAAAGGCCGTGTTTCTCCGCGAGGCCCTTCGAGCGCTCGAGCTCGACGCAGCAGTCGTGGAAACCGCACGCTTCGAGGAGCTACTCGCGAGGCCCGATTTGCATGAGGGCCTGGACCTGGTGACCATCCGCGCCGTTCGCGTCGAGCAGCGGACATTGCTCGCCCTGCAGGCATTCCTCAGGCCCGGGGGCGAGCTGTTCCTGTTCCGCGGTCCGGGCAATTCGGACCTCGAAGCCAGTCCCCCCCCGCCCTTGGCCTGGCAGGCCAGTTATCCCCTGGTGGAGAGCCTGCGCTCGAAGCTCGTCGTTCTCCGGAAGATCGCCGTCGGGCGGAAATAGGAACAGAGGTTCCGGCCAGGGTCGACCGGGGGTTCTTCCACGGGTTCACAGGCTCCGGCGGCGCGTTCCACGTGAAACAACTCCCCGGGAATGGCTTGACGAAACCATCAGCCGGCGTTATCCTCTCACTCCACGGCGTGAGACCAATAGTTTAGGTTAAATAACCAAAATGCTCCCGCCAGAATTCGCTCCCGCCGCCATCCAGGAGCCCGCCCCCGCCCCCGGTGACAACCGCCACGCCAAGATCATCGCCGTCGCCAACCAGAAGGGCGGCGTCGGCAAGACCACCACCGCCATCAACGTCGCAGCCGGCCTGGCCCTCCAGGGCTTCCGCGTGCTCCTCGTCGACGTCGATCCCCAGGGCAACGCCACGAGCGGGGTCGGCCGCAAGGGCCACGCAGCCGAGGCCGGCTCCATCTACCACGCCCTCACCGCCGACGAGCCCGCCGACCCCGAGGCTTACATCGTCGCCACCGCCACCGACGGCCTCTCCCTGATTCCTGCCAACCGTGACCTCGCCGGCGCCGAGATCGAGCTCATCGCGGTCACCGCCCGCGAGGGCCGGCTGCGCGCGCTCGTCGCCCCGCTCCGCCGCCGCTTCGACTACGTGCTCATCGACTGCCCGCCCTCGCTGGGTCTCCTCACGCTGAACGCACTCGTCGCCGCCGACACCGTCCTCGTGCCGCTCCACTGCGAGTACTTCGCCCTCGAGGGGCTGGCCGATCTGGTCGGCACCATGCGCCGCGTGCGCGCCGCCTACAACCAGGCGCTCGACATCGAAGGCGTGTTGCTCACCATGAATGACGAGCGCACCAATCTCGGGCAGCAGGTGGCGCGCGACGTGCGCGCGTTCTTCAAGGACAAGGTCTACAGCACCGTCATTCCGCGGAACGTCCGGCTGGCCGAGGCGCCCAGTCACGGCCTGCCGGCCCTGCAATACGACGCGCGCTCGCGCGGCGCCGAGGCCTACGCCGCGCTCGTCGCCGAGATCCTTGCGCGCAACCAGAAGGGATAAGCGTCATGGCAGACAAGAAACCCGCGCTCGGAAAGGGCCTGAGCGCGCTTATCCCGGACGCCGACGCGTTCCAGACGCCGCGCGCCTCGCTCGACGTCGACATCGATCGGCTCGAGCCGAACCACTTCCAGCCGCGCACCCAGTACGACCCCGAGCGTCTCGACGAGCTCTCCCGATCCATCAAAGCCAACGGCATCATCCAGCCCATCGTCGTCCGCCGCGCGCCGGGCGGCGACGGTCGCTACGAGATCATCGCCGGCGAGCGCCGCTGGCGGGCCGCACAGGCCGCAGGGCTGCTGCGCGTCCCCGTCGTCATCAAGGAGATCGACTCGGCCGACTCGAGCCGGCTGCTGGAGATGGCGCTCATCGAGAACATCCAGCGCGAGGATCTCAATCCCATCGAGGAGGCGCACGCCTACCAGCGGCTCGTCGACGAATTCAAGCTGCGACAGGACGACATCGCCGCGCAGGTGGGGAAGGACCGCTCCTCGGTGGCCAATCACCTCCGCCTGCTCAAGCTGCCGCTCGAAATCCAGGCCGACGTCGCGTCCGGCGCGCTGTCGATGGGCCACGCCCGCGCGATCGTCGCGCTCCCCCTCGAGGCGGACCAGCGCCGCATCGCGCGCGACGTCATCGCGCGGGGCCTGTCGGTCCGCGAGACCGAAGCGCTCGTCAAGAAAGCCATGACGCCTGCGCGGCCCGGTCCCTCCGCGGGGCCCGCACCCAAGGACGTTCACACCCGCGCCGCCGAGGAGCAGCTTCGCCTGGCCCTCGGCACGCGCGTCGAGATCAAGCGCCGTGGCAAGGGCGGCACCGTCGCCATCGCCTTCTCGAACGAAAACGAGCTGCAACGGATCTACGAGTACCTCACGGAGCGGCGGTAGGTTCGGTGGAAGGCGGTTCCCCAAGGCCTCACGCCTCGCGCCGCCCAGGATCCCGTACAATCCCCCCATGGCCCTGTTCGGAAAGACGCGGCTGACCGAGATGGTCAGCTGCGCCGGTTGAGCGAGCAAACTCGCCGCCGGCGAGCTCGCTCAGGTGCTGAGCGACATCCCACCGCAGACCGACCCCCGTGTCCTCGTCGACTTCAGGACGGCGGACGATGCGGGTGTGTACCGGTGGGAGGGCGGTCCGGCCCTGGTGCAGACCGTGGACTTCTTCACGCCCATCGTCGACGACCCCTATCTCTACGGGCAGATCGCGGCGGCCAACGCGGTGAGCGATGTGTACGCCATGGGCGGACGCCCGCTCACGGCGCTCGCCATTGCGGCGTTCCCCAAGAGCGGGCTCGATCGCGACACCATCGCCGCGATCTTCCGCGGCGGATTCGACAAGCTGCGCGAGGCGGGTGTCGCGCTGCTTGGCGGACACACGGTCCAGGATCAGGAGATCAAGTTCGGCTACGCTGTCACCGGCGCGGTCGATCCCGAACGCGTCCTCGCCAACGCCGGCGCCCGGCCCGGCGACGCGCTCGTGCTGACCAAGGCCATCGGCACTGGCGTCATCGGGACGGCGATCAAGTTCAACCGGACCACACCGGACGTCATCGAAGCGGCGGTCGAGTCCATGCGCACGCTGAACAAAGCGGCAGCCGAGGCCGTGGCGCAGGCGGCGAGGCCCCATGCGTGCACGGACATTACCGGGTTCGGCCTGTTAGGTCATTTAACAGAAATGATGGTTGCCAGCGGGACCTCTGCCTTCATCGATGTCTCTGCAGTGCCGCTCCTGCCGGGCGCCCGCGATCTCGTCAGGCGCAACCGCTCGGGCGGGCTGGTCAGCAACGAGGACCATTTCCAGGGGGGTGTGCGGGTGACCGGTGAGGTTCCCGCCGACCTCATGGCGCTGCTATTCGACCCACAGACCTCTGGCGGCCTGCTTTTCGCCCTGCCCCTCGACCAGGCGGACAGGGCTCTTGCCGCCCTGGCGGCCGCCGGCGCGACGGGGGCCCGCATCGGGCTGGTCGGCGAAGCGTCCGGAGCCCGCATCACGGTCCGCGGGTGAGCCGGCGCCTTCCGGCGCCCTCGTCGAACGTGGTATAAATAGCCGTTTGGTCTCACCACAAAAAAGACCGTGACTCCCGATCTCTCCGTTCTCGTTGTCATCGCGTTCGTGCTCGCCACGACCCTGCTGCTGAACGGGCTGATCTTCCAGCCCATCCTGCGTGTCATGCGCGAGCGGGAGCAGGCTGTGACCGGGGCGCGCGAGCTGGCGCAGTCGGCGGCCGAAAAGGCGGCAGCGGCGTCGGCGGAGTACCAGCGCACGCTGTCGCTGGCGCGAGGCGAGGTCTATCAGCAGATGGACGAGAAGCGCCGCTCGGCGCTCGACCAGCGCGCGGCGATTCTGGCCGCAACGCGCGCCGAAGTCGAGCGCGAGCTGGCCGAGGCCACCAGCCGCGTCAACGCCCAGTCGGCTGACGCGCGCGCCGCGCTCGATCGCGAGGCCCGCACGCTCGCCGGCGCCATTGTCGAGCGTGTCCTCGGGCGCGCCTCGTAGGGTTCCCGGACGTATGCGAATGCACACGAGACAGACGGCGCAGCGGTCGGTCCATGCTTGTGAATTCAGGCACAAGGTCCGCCGCCTGTTCGCGGCCACGCTCCTCGCCGCGGTCTGCGCCGCGACGACGCCGCCGGCCGTGGCCGCGCAGCCGGGCGCGCCGGCCGAGATGCAGGCGGAGGACGAACACCACGGCGGCGTGCTCTACGCCCTCAAGAGCGCGGCGTGGCCCGCAGCCAATTTCGTCATCCTGGTCGGCATCCTCTACTACTTTCTCAAGGCGCCGCTCAGCGCGCACCTCGTCGATCGCAAGACGACGATTCGGAAGGACCTGGTCGATGCGGCCGAGCTGAGCGCCGCGGCGAACCGGCAGCTCGCCGAGATCGACGCCAAGGTGAAGGCGCTCCCGGGCGAGATCGACGCACTCCGCCGCCGCGGCGCCGAGGAGATTGCCGCCGAGGAGCGGCGCATCGCCGAGCTCGCCGCCGCCGAGCGCGAGCGTCTGCTCGAACAGACGCGCCGCGAAATCGAGCTGCAGCTCCGCATCGCCAAGCGCGATCTTCTCGAGCACGCGGCGGACCTGGCCGTCGGCCTGGCCAGCGATCGGATTCAGAAAGAAATCACCCCGGCCGACCACCAGCGCCTGGTCGAACGGTACCTGAACCAGCTCGACAAAGCCTAGAGCCGAGAGCCCAGACACCCAGAGACCCCAGCGCCTCAGAGCCCGACCCTGACGATGCCCCAGACCCATCGCTCTTCCGCCACCCGATACGCGCGCGCGCTGCTGGAAGTCGCGGTGCGGGAATCCGACCCCGTGCGCGCCGAACAGGACCTCGCGACGTTCGATCGGCTGATGCGAGAGCACGCGGAGCTGGCACAGGCGTTGACGAGCCCGCGGGTGACCGCGGCCGCGCGGGTCGGTGTCGTGAAGGCGCTCGCCGACAGAATCGGCATGGTGCCCCCGACCGCGAAGCTGATGGCGCTTCTGGCCGAGCGGGGCCGCCTCGAGATCGTGCCGGACCTGCTCGAGGTGTACCGCGAGCGGCTGCTGGCGCACCAGAACGTGCTGCGGGCCGAGGTCACGTCGGCCGCGCCGCTCGCGCGTGACGTGACCGACGCGCTCCAATCACGCCTGTCGGGGGTGACCGGCAAGCGCATTCAGTTGACCGCCACGGTCGACCCGTCGCTCGTCGGCGGACTCGTGGCCCGCATCGGCAGCACGGTGTACGACGGCAGCGTCCGGACGCAACTGGCGCGGCTGCGCAAGCAGCTGGTGGACAACGGCTAGAGCCCAGAGCCCCTGAATTATGGACATCAGAGCAGACGAGATTTCCAAGATCATCAAGGACCAGATCGGCAGCTTCGCCGTCCAGGTGGACGTTGCCGAGGTCGGCACCGTCACCTCGGTGGGCGACGGCATTGCCCGCCTGCACGGGTGCGAGCGCGCCATGGCGGGCGAGATGCTCGAGTTCCCGCACGGGGTGTTCGGCATTGCGCTGAACCTCGAGGAGGACAGCGTGGGCGCCGTGCTCCTGGGCGAGTTCCGGGAGATCAGGGAAGGCGACCCGGTGAAGCGCACGGGCCGCATCATCTCGGTGCCGGTCGGCGACGAGATGCTCGGGCGCGTCGTCAACGCGCTGGGCCAGCCCATCGACGGCAAGGGCCCGATCATGACCAAGCAGTTCGCGCCCATCGAGAAGCTGGCGCCGGGCGTGGTCGATCGGCAGCCGGTCCGGGAGCCGCTGCAGACGGGGCTCAAGGCCATCGACAGCATGGTGCCCATCGGGCGCGGCCAGCGCGAGCTCATCATCGGCGACCGCCAGACGGGGAAGACGGCGGTTGCGCTGGACACCATCCTCAACCAGAAGGACACGGGCGTCATCTGCATCTACACGGCCATTGGCCAGAAGCAGTCGACGATCGCGCAGCTTGTCCGGACGCTGGAGGAGAACGACGCGATGCGCTACAGCATCGTGGTGGCCGCCGCCGCGTCTGATCCGGCGCCGATGCTGTACATCAGCCCGTACTCGGCGACGGCGATGGGCGAGTTCTTCCGCGACAGCGGCCGCCACGCGCTGCTCGTGTACGACGATCTGTCCAAGCACGCGCAGGCGTATCGCGAGATCTCGCTCCTGCTGCGGCGCCCGCCGGGCCGCGAGGCCTACCCGGGCGACGTCTTCTACCTGCACTCGCGCCTGCTCGAACGGGCGGCGAAGCTGAACGACCAGCTCGGCGCGGGCTCGCTCACGTCGCTCCCGATCATCGAGACGCAGGCGGGCGACCTGTCGGCGTACATCCCGACCAACGTCATCTCGATCACCGACGGGCAGATCTTCCTCGAAGCGGATCTCTTCAACCAGGGCGTGCGGCCGGCCATCAACGTCGGCAACTCCGTGTCGCGCGTCGGCGGATCGGCGCAGATCAAGGCCATGCGGCAGGTGGCCGGCACGCTGCGGCTCGACCTGGCGCAGTACCGCGAGCTCGCGGCCTTTGCGCAGTTCGGGTCGAGCGACCTCGACAAGGCGACCCAGCAGCAGCTCAACCGCGGCGCGCGGCTCGTCGAGATTCTCAAGCAGCCGCAGTACCAGCCGCTGCCTGTCGAGAAACAGGTCGTCATCGTCTTTGCCGGCACACAGGGTTTCCTCGACCAGGTGCCCGTCGGGGACGTTCGCGCCTACGAGGACGAGCTTCACCGCTTCATGGACACGCGCTACGGCAACGTGCTGGCGCTCATCCGCGAGAAGAAGACGCTGGACGATGACGCGAAGGGCAAGCTGAGCGCGGCGCTCGAGGAGTACACGGAGCAGTTTCTGGCGGCGCGCGCGGCGGGCGCGCGGGCGTAGCGTGTCATGCCGTCCCTGATTGACATCCGGCGCCGCATCCGCGCCGTCAAGTCGACGCAGCAGATCACGAAGGCCATGAAGATGGTCTCCTCGTCGAAGCTGCGGCGCGCGCAGGAGCGCATCCTGCGCAGCCGGCCATACGCGCAGGAGATGCTGCGCGTCTTCAACAACGTCGCGGCGCGCACGGAGCACACCGAGCATCCGCTGCTCCGGGAGAAGGCCGAGGGCCGGACGCTGCTGGTGGTGATCACGGCCGACCGGGGTCTCTGCGGCAGCTTCAACACGAACGTCATCAAGGGCGCCGCCCAGTTCGTGGGCGAGCAGTCGCCGGGCACGGAGATCGCGCTGGCGCTGGTCGGCCGCAAGGGCCGCGACTTCTTTCTGCGGCGCGGCTTCGACGTGCGCTACGAGGAAGTCGGGCTCTTTCAGCAGATCAAGTGGGCGCATGCCCAGGCCATCGCCGGCACCTGCATCCGCGAGTTCACCGAGGGCGACGTCCGCCAGGTGTACCTGATCTACAACGAGTTCCGCTCGATCATGGTCCAGCGGGTCGTCGTCGAGCGGCTGCTTCCGATTCCGCGTCTGGAGACACCGGCGCCGGAGGCGGGCGGTGTGGACTACCTCTTCGAGCCGACGCCGGCGGAGATTCTCGGCACGCTCCTGCCCTTCCACGTGGCGGTGCAGGTGAACCGGGCGCTGCTCGAGTCGTCGGCGGCCGAGCACGCGGCGCGCATGACCGCGATGGACGCGGCGACGCGCAACGCGAAGGAAATGGTGGAGCGGCTGACGCTCTACATGAACAAGGTGCGCCAGGCCTCGATTACGCGCGAGATCATCGAGATCGTGGCGGGGGCGCAAAGCGTCTAGTCAGAGATCAGACACATGGCTACAGCAGCAGCGAGCGGTCGGCGAGTCGGGCGGGTCATTCAGGTCATCGGGCCCGTCGTGGACGTGGAATTCGAGGGCGGGCACCTGCCCACCATCTACAGCGCGCTCCGCATCCAGGCGGACGTTCAGGGCGGCGACCCGATCGACGTCATCGTCGAAGTGCAGCAGCACCTGGGCGAGAACCGCGTCCGCGCGGTGGCCATGAAGCCCACCGACGGCATGCAGCGCGGCATGCAGGCGATCGATACCGAGGCGCCGATCTCGGTGCCGGTCGGTGCCGCCACGCTGGGCCGCGTGCTCAACGTGCTGGGGGAGCCGGTGGACTTCCCCGATCGCCCGGTGCAGGCGACCGAGCGCTGGCCGATCCACCGGCCGGCGCCCTCGCTCGAGCAGCAGTCGACCGAGCTCAAGATGTTCGAGACGGGCATCAAGGTCATCGACCTGCTCGAGCCGTACCTGCAGGGCGGCAAGATCGGCCTCTTCGGCGGCGCCGGCGTCGGCAAGACCGTCATCATCATGGAGCTCATCCACAACATCGCGCTGAAGCACGGCGGTGTGTCGGTGTTCGGCGGCGTGGGCGAACGCACGCGCGAGGGCAACGACCTCTGGCTCGAGTTCCAGGAGTCGGGCGTCATCGACATGCAGGACATGTCGAAGTCGCGCGCGGCGCTCGTCTACGGCCAGATGACGGAGCCACCCGGCGCCCGGCAGCGCGTCGGCCTCTCGGCGCTCACGGTCGCGGAGTACTTCCGCGACGCCGAGGGCAAGGACGTGCTGCTCTTCATCGACAATATCTTCCGCTTCACGCAGGCGGGCTCCGAGGTGTCGGCGCTGCTCGGCCGGATGCCGAGCGCCGTCGGTTACCAGCCGACGCTGCTCACCGAGATGGGCGAGCTGCAGGAGCGCATCACGTCGACCAAGAAGGGCTCGATCACGTCGGTCCAGGCCATCTACGTGCCCGCCGACGACTACACCGATCCGGCGCCGGCGACGACCTTCGCGCACCTCGACGCGACGACCAACCTGTCGCGGCAGATCGCCGAGCTCGGCATCTACCCCGCGGTCGACCCGCTTGCCTCCACCTCGCGCATTCTCGACCCGCGCGTCATCGGCGACGAGCACTACAACGTCGCCCGCCAGGTGAAGCAGATTCTGCAGCGGTACAAGGACCTGCAGGACATCATCGCCATTCTCGGCATCGACGAGCTCTCGGAAGACGACAAGCTCACGGTGTCGCGGGCGCGGAAGATCCAGCGCTTCCTGTCGCAGCCGTTCTTCGTCGCGTCGCAGTTCACGGGCCGCGAGGGCAAGTACGTGCCCATCGAGGAAACCGTCCGCGGCTTCAAGGAGATCGCCGAGGGCAGGCACGACGCCGTGCCCGAGCAGGCCTTCTACATGCAGGGTACCATCGACGAGGTGCTCGAGAACGCCAAGGCGATGAAGCAGTAGCCCATGTCGCTCCCGACCAGCATCACGCTGCAGATCACGACGCCCGATCACACCTGGTCGTACGAGGTGGACGAAGTCGCCCTGCCGGGGCAGGAGGGCGACTTCGGGGTGCTCCCCGGGCACACGCCGTTCTTCGCGGCGCTCAGGACCGGCCAGCTGTGGTACCGCCAGGGCGCCGAGAAGCACTACCTGGCGGTGTCGGTCGGCTTCGCCGAGGTGCTGCCCGACCGCGTCACAGTGCTGGCGCAGGTGGCCGAGCGCGCCGAGGACCTCGACGAGGCCCGCGCCGAGGCCGGGATGCGCCGCGCCGAGGAGATGATGGCCGGCTCGGTTGTCGAAATCGACTTCGAGCGCGCCCGCATCGCGCTGCTCCGCGAGCTGCAGCGCCTGCAGGCCGAGGCGCGCCGGACGGGAATGTAGGGAGGCCCCTTGAAGGCTCGGAGGCGTAGCGGGGTGGAGGCCTGGGGACTTCGCCTCGACCCAGCCACCCCACCCCCCCCCGCGACCACTCCACCCCCCCCACCCCCCCCAGGGGCA
>JBFMCA010000002.1:0-106309 GCA_040754955.1 Acidobacteriota bacterium
TGCGGCGGCGCCGGCCCTGGAACGGCGCCGGCCGCACCCCGCGGGGATTCCGGCGGATTCCCGCGCAGTTCGACCTCCCGCCGGATCTGGAACGATCCTCGCAGCGGCATCGGGCACCTCTCCCCCCGAGAGAGGCGTTGAGCGATGCCTGCACTGAAAACCCTGGTAACCATCGGCGGCCTGTCGCTGCTGGCCGCGGCGTGCAACTCCACCACGGCGTCCCGTCTGTCCCCGGTCGGGCCGTCGCCCCTGTCCACCACTCCGGCGGCGACAGTGGCCAACCTGTTCGGCGACGATCCACCCGGCGCGGCGGGCATCGTCGAGCGGCCCGGCGTGCAGCCGTCAGGCGACGCGATCATCCGCGACCCGGCGGCCGTGGCGCGCTGGGCGGCGCTCAACAGCGACTGGGACGCGGTGGAGGATCTCAAGGTCACGGGACGCGGTCCCATCGCGGCCGTGTCCGGGAGCTGCCCGGAGAAGACGCTGACGGTGTACAGCGTCCCGGTGTTCGTGACGGCTGCGACGACGTTTCCGCTCGGCAGCACGTGCAGCGGCCTGGTCGCCGGCCGCATCATCACGGTGACGGGCGTGCTGTTCTTCAACAACGGCGAGACGCAGGTGCTGGCCGAGCGCGTCACGCTCGAGGGCGGGGTGAACACGCCGGTGCAGGGCGAGGGCGTGGTGACGGCCATCTCGGGCTGCCCGTCGGCCACCATGGTCATCCGCGGCGTGAGTCTCACCGTGGGGCCGGGCGCGCAGGTGAAATGGAAGAACGGCAGCACGGCGCGCTGCACGGACATCCAGGTGGGGATGCACGTGAAGGTCGTCGGCGAGGTGACGCCGGACAACGTGGTTTTCGCGTCGACGATCACGCTGCCGTCGAATCCGCCGAGCACCGGCGGCACCGACGGCGGCGGCAACGGCGGCGGCAACGAAGGCCCTGGCGGCGGCACGGGCGGGTCCGGGGGTGGGCACTCACCGTCCGGCGAGCGCGTGTCGGGGTCGGGCGTGGTGTCGACGGTGAGCGGGTCGTGTCCGTCGATCAAGATCGGCGTGTTCGGGCAGACGGTGAAGACGACCAGCTCGACGCGGTTCACCGGCGGCAGCTGCTCGTCGATTCGGACCGGCACGCGCGTGGAGATCGACGCCGTGCGGTCGAACGGCGTCATCACGGCGACGAAGGTTCACCTCGCGCTGTGACGGGCGGCGGTGCTACCGTGAAGAGGTGACGATCACGCTGAACGGCGACCAGTACGACCTGCCGGCCGCGATGACGGTGACAGCCCTGCTCGAGCGGCTGGGCATCGACGCCCGGCGCGTGGCGGTCGAGCTCAACCTGGTCGTGCTCAAGCGCGCCGCCTTCGAGTCGACCGTCGTCTCGGACGGCGACCAGGTGGAGATCGTCAATTTCGTCGGCGGAGGGTAGAATCACGGGGGGTGCGAGGCGTTCGCCTCGTACCCCCTGTACTCATGCTGACCATTGCCGGCCGGTCCTTCCGCTCGCGCCTGATCGTCGGGACGGGCAAGTATCCTTCCCACGCGGTGATGAAGGCCGCGCACGAGGCGTCGGGCGCCGAGATGGTGACGGTCGCCGTGCGGCGCGTCGACATCACGCGGCGCACCGAATCGCTGCTCGACTACATCGACACGTCGAAGATCTTCCTGCTGCCCAACACGGCCGCGTGCTACACGGCGGCCGATGCCATCCGGACGGCGCAGCTGGCGCGCGAAGCGGGCCTCTCGCACTGGGTGAAGCTGGAGGTCATCGGCGACGAGAAGACGCTCTTCCCCGACAACGAAGCGCTGCTGGAGGCGACCAGGGCGCTCGTCAAGGACGGCTTCGTCGTGCTGCCCTACACGAACGACGATCCCGTCATGTGCCGGAAGCTGGAGGACGCCGGCGCGGCGGCCGTGATGCCGCTCGGCGCGCCCATCGGGTCGGGCCTGGGCATCCAGAATCCGAACAACATTCGCATCATCCGCGAGCAGGCCCGCGTGCCCGTCATCGTCGACGCGGGCGTGGGCACGGCGTCGGACGCGGCCATCGCGATGGAGCTCGGGGCCGACGGCGTGCTGATGAACACGGCCATCGCCGGGGCGACCGATCCGGTGGCGATGGCGACGGCCATGAAGCTGGCGGTCGAGGCCGGCCGGCTGGCGTGGGAGGCGGGGCGCATTCCCCGCCGCCTGTACGCCAGCGCGAGCAGCCCGCTCGAGGGCGTGGTGGGCCGCTGATGGCGCAGACGGCCGGCTCCGAGCGCAGGGAATTCAAGCGCACGATCGGCGAGGACGACCTCTCGCGACTGAAGCGCGATCGCGAAGAGGCCGACCGCCAGTACAACGAGGCGCTCACGGGTGTGGACCGAGCGATGTGTGCAGCGCCCGAGTTCCCCCATCCCCCTCCCTCACCGGATGAATCCCAGGTCGCTCGGATCAACGAGGGCTGGGACATCCTGGCCGTGAAGCCGGCGCTGCCTCGGGGATGGCGCGGTCGCGTCCTCTCGGCCGTCTGGGACTTCCTGTTTCCGCTGTTTGAACGGCAGCAGGCCTTCAATTCGACGCTAGTCGATCACGTCAACCGGAACATCGTCACACATCGGGAAGTGACGAAGGCCTCGGCCAGCACGATTGCGGTGCTTCGCGATCATGTGTCGCAGGTGCTCGTCTTCCAGCACCGGCTGGTCTCGTACCTGCAGCAGATCACGCCCTTCGTCGACACCAAACACTACGAATCGTATGGCCTCAACCGCCGTGTGAGCGAAGACGCGATGGTTGGCGTGTACGACCTCGACAGATCGGTGCGCAGCCTAACGGCCGGTATTCACGCCCTCGCCGATGACACGCTGAAGCACATCGAAACCATGTGGGCACGCGATCACCGATACGACGGACGGATCACGCAGGTGGCTCAGGCCGTTGCGGCGCTCCAGCAGCAGACCGCTGCGCTGAAGCGGGAACTCGAGCGACGTGTCGCCAGTCCTGCGTCAGTCCCGCCGGTAGGGCATGCCCCCGCCGGGCGCGCCGAGCGGCACACGGAGGCGCCGGCAGGACAGACCGACTCGGGCGCGGCCGTCGACCCGTGGAAGTACCTCGGATTCGAGGAGGCGTTCCGCGGATCGCAGGATGAGATCCAAGCACGGCTACAGTCGTACGTGCCGCTGTTTGCGGGCGCGTCTGAGGTTCTTGACGTCGGTTGTGGCCGTGGCGAGTTCTTGAATCTGCTACGCGCCAACGGTATCTCCGCTCGCGGGATCGATGTGAACGCGGAGATGGTCGATCTCTGTCGTAGCCGTGGCCTGGACACCGACAAGGCGGACGCCGTCTTGTATCTCTCGGGACTGCCGGACGAAGCGCTCGGCGGCCTGGCGGCCATCCAGGTGGTCGAACACTTCCAGCCGGACTACCTCCTTCGCTTCTTGGACCAAGCCCAGCGAGTCCTCCGCCCAGGTGCGCTAATGATCCTGGAGACCGTCAACGCTGCCTGCTGGCAAGCCTTTTTCGAGAGCTACATCCGCGACATCACGCACGTGCGGCCGCTGCATCCCGACACGCTTGCCTACCTGGTAACGGCCAGCGGATTCTCCGAGGTCTCGGTGCGCTTCTCGTCGGCCGTGCCGCAGTCGCAGCGGCTGCAGCCCACTCCCCGCAGCGTCCGTGACACGGCGGGACCTGTTGGGGAGGCTCTCACGGCGCTGGCAGATCAACTCGATGAAATCGTGCAGCGCCTGAACGATCTAATGTTCTCGTACATGGACTACGCGGTCTTGGCCCGGCGCTCGTGACGCCGGCCAGCCCGAAGTGATGCCGATGGAACGCATGAGCCGAGCGGTTGTGCTCGCTTCGGTCGCGGCAGGCTGTCTGGGGTACGCGTGGCTCGCCAGCCTGCTGGTATCGCCATTCGTCGCCGGTCTCGCAGTGGGTGCGTTCGCGCTATCCCTCGCGATCGCCATCTACGGGCGCGCCTTTTGGGCCACACCTGCGCTCGGATTCGCCTTCATTTTCCCGGGACTCAGCTTCGCCCTTGGCGACACCACGCGGTACCACGCGATCGTGGTCTGGTTGGCGATGCTCGCCGCACCGGTCTTCGCCGAGCGGCCATTGTTCCGGTGGCGCCTGCCTGGACTCATCGCGATCGGCGTGGCTGGTTGGGCCATGGTCCTAGCCGTCACGTGGCCGGTGATTGCCCTGCGGGAGGTCGACTTCAGCCTTGTCGCAGCCCAGACGCTCGACACGCCCAACGGACTTCGCGCCGGTCCGCCGCCGCATGTAGCCGGATGGGTCGTGAGCATGGCGCTGTCGCAGATGCTTGGCCTTCTGTGGCTCGACACTCTGTGGGGTCGCTACGGCCGCGACCGGCTGGCGGCGTTCACGCGAGAAATCGTGTTACCGCTGATCGCAGGCGCACTCGTCGGCGCGGCGGCGGGCATCTACCAGTGGGCGGTGGACCTGGCATGGGCAAACCCGGGCGACTGGCCAAGCCTCGGCCGGGCCGGCGGCCTGATGCTCGATGCCAACACCTTCGGCGTCTCCTGCGCCATCCTCGGCCCGCTGACGCTCATCCTGGCCATCCGCGCAACGAGGTCACAAGCGACGCTCGCGATGGCCGCATTGCTGCTCGCCGTCGGCATGTGGATCTCGGGTTCGCGCACGGCCCTGCTGGTGATGACGGCAGGACTCATCGGCGCGCTCACCGTGGTCCTGCGCCGGCTGGGGCCCTGGCAGGCACGGCTTATCCCCGTTGGCTGCCTCACGCTCGCAGGCGCGCTCGTCCTGGCCGCGGTTGTGGTGCCGAGATCGGAGAGGCCGTCCAATCCCCTCGAACGCCTCATCGCCACGCTGCCGGCGCCCACCGGGGAAGGCGTGGTACGGTTCGCGCGCGACATGTACGAACGCAACGGCTACGGCATCGCCGCCGCGGCGGCCATCAGGGAGCACACGCTCGCCGGCGTGGGCATCGGCGCGTTCAACCCGCTGTCGAGTGACTTCTACTTCGAAACGAGCGGCATCGACATCCAGCCCGACAACGCGCAGAACTGGTGGCGCCACCAGCTGGTGGAATTAGGCATCGTCGGAGCGGTCCCGGTCATGGCGGTGTTCGCGCTGATTCTCGCGGTTGCTGTCGGCGGCCAGGCGGCCGAGGACGGGCGGGAGATCGCGACCGCCGTGAAGTCCCTGCTCGTCGGGGTCGCCCTGGCGTCGCTGCTGGGCGTGCCGACGCAGCATCCCGCCACCTGGCTTGCTGTGATCGCCCTGGTGTACGGGCTGTTCGCCGTAACCACCTCGGGGCTGCTCGACCGAGACGCGCCTCGAGCGGGCTGGCGCGCGGCGTGGCTGATCGCCATCCTCGTGGCAGGCATGCAAATGGCCTCCGCGCGGACCACGCTGAGAGTGCCGATGCGAGCCGAGCGGTTCGGTTTCCAGTACGAGTACGGCTTCTCGGCGCCGAGCCAGGGCCCCTCGGGGGAATTCCGCTGGACGGCCCGGCACGCCGTAGCCGTGGTCCCCGCGCAGGGGCGGCAACTCGAGCTGGAAATCTGGGTGATGCACCCAGACGTGGGGGCCCGCCCGGTCAAGGTTCAACTGCAGAAGGACGATGAAATCGTGATGGACCAGACCGTCAGCGCCCACGGGCCCTTCACCTACCTTCTCGCGGTGCAGCCAGGCAGGCCGTTCACCCGTTTCGAACTGGATGTCTCCCGGACATTCGGCGACGGGCGCGGCCTGCTCATCGGCGCGCGCTGGCTTCCCGGCAGCCGGACCGGCAGTTCTCGCGTCCCGTAGCCATGATTCGTGACATGAGTTGGAGGCCCGCGCGACAGGGTCCGCTGGGCAAGGCAGGCGGTGCTGGCCCGATCACGGCTTCAGCGTGCCCGTCACTCATCGTTCGCTTCGCGCACGGACGCGGCTCATCGTAATACCCGTGCACGCGCTCATCGGTAAACCGCCCTCGCCACGTGCAGACGGTTCCCGGCGTCACGCGCACGCGCCACGCCACGACCTGACTGGTCCGCGTCCTCGGCGCTCCAGGATGATGGGGGCGCGCCGCGCCGGCGCCGATCGCGATCGGTGGGTCAGCGCGTCGAGTCATCGTCCTTGGTCGTCGGTCGGAATCAACACAACCTGGCGGCGACCCATTCGCATGCTACCCTCCTTGTAGCGCAGTTCGAGCGGGCGCCAGGTGTGTTACTTTCTGGCCGTTACGGGTTAGTCTCTCTAAGGTTAAGATTAGAGTCGGACAACCTTCTCGCTTTCAATGCCCCTCAGGGCATTCCGTGTGTCCACGATGAGTGGGAAGCGGTCCACCATGCCCTGGTAGTCGAAGAGCGCGTGGTCGGTGATGATGAGCGCGCAGTCCTTGCCCTCGTGGGCCCCTGCCTCGTCCTCGTGCGCGAGGCGATGTCCCGCGTGCTCGAACGACTCGAAGTACGGATCTGTGTAACTCACCTGTGCGCCACGGCGGCGGAGCAGGTCGATGATGTCGAGCGCCGGAGACTCACGCAGGTCGTTGACATCCTTCTTGTAGGCGACGCCGAAGATATGCACCCGCGCGCCGTTGAGCGCCTTGCGCTGGGTGTTGAGCGCGTCCATCACGAGCGACACGACGTGCTCCGGCATGCTGCTGTTCACATGCCCCGCGAGCTCGATGAAGCGGGCCTCGAAGTTGTGCTCCTTGGCCTTCCACGAGAGGTAGAACGGATCGATCGGAATGCAGTGCCCGCCGAGTCCAGGGCCGGGGTAGAACGGCATGAACCCGAACGGCTTGGTCTTGGCGGCGTCGATGACCTCCCAGACATCGATGCCCATACGGTGGCACATCAACGCCAGCTCGTTCACGAGGCCGATGTTCACCGCCCGGAACGTGTTCTCGAGCAGCTTGACCATCTCAGCGACCCTCGTGGAGCTCACCGGCACGACGGTCTCGAGCACCTGGCTGTAGAACGCGACAGCCGCGCGCAGACTCTCCGGATTGTGGCCACCCACGACCTTCGGGATGTTGCGGGTCTGGAACTGCGGGTTTCCGGGATCCACGCGTTCGGGTGAGAAGGCCAGGTAGAAGTCGGTTCCCGCCTTGAGCCCCCTCTTTTCGAGGGCGGTGCGCACGACCTCATCGGTGGTCCCCGGGTACGTCGTTGATTCGAGGATGACGAGCTGCCCCTTGCGCAGCACCTGCGCGGTGGTCTCCACCGCCTTCACGACGTAGGACAGGTCCGGGTCCTTGGTCTTCCGGAGCGGCGTGGGAACGCAGATGTCGATGATGTCGACGTCCGCGAGCTGGCCGGGATCGGTGGTGGCCACGAACCGCCCGCTGTTGACCACCTCGGCGAGATGCGCGGTGGGCACGTCGGGGATGTAGCTCACGCCCTTGTTCAGTTCGCCGACGCGAACGGTATCGACGTCGAACCCGACAACGCTGAAGCCCGCGCGCGCGAACTCCACGGCCAGCGGCAGGCCGACGTAGCCGAGCCCGATCACGCCGAGCCGCGCCTGCTTCGATTCGATCCGCTTCAGAAGCTCCATGTCTGATGTCACCCGCGGTAATGCGCCCGCACCGAGTCGACCACTTCGGCCTGCTGAGCCTCGGTGAGCTCCCCGTAGATTGGGAGGGCCAACGACGTGTTCGCCGCCTGTTCCGCCACAGGGAACGCCCCCTGGCGGTACCCCAGCTGAGCAAAGCACTCTTGCATGTGGAATGCCACCGGGTAGTAGATCTCGGTGCCGATCTGGGCGCGCGTGAGCGACGCGCGGAGCGCGTCCCGATCCGGCACGCGAATCACGAACTGGTTGTAGATATGCGTGCGATCCGGCGCCGCCTCGGGCAGCCGGACAGTGTCCAGCAGCCCCGCTGCTGCAAACATCGCGCGATAGCGCGCGGCGTTGCGCTGGCGTGCGGCGGTCCAGGCGGGCAGGTGCGGCAGCTTCACCCGCAGCACGGCGGCCTGGAGCGCGTCGATGCGGAAGTTCCCGCCGACCAGGTGGTGGTAGTACTTCGGCTCCATGCCGTGGTTCCGGAGCAGGGCGAGCCGGTGCCCGAGCGCGTCGTCGTCGGTCGTGACGAGCCCGCCGTCCCCGAAGGCGCCGAGGTTCTTGCTCGGGAAGAACGAGAAGCAGCCGATGGCCCCCATGGTACCGGCCTGTCGGTTGCCGTAGGCCGCGCCGATGGCCTGCGCCGCGTCCTCGATGATCGGAATGCCACGAGCCGACGCCAGCGACAGCAGCGGGCCCATGTCGGCGCACTGGCCGAAGAGGTGCACGGGGATGATCGCCCTGGTCCGCGGCGTGATCGCCGCCTCGACCGCGGCAGGATCGATGTTGAACGTCGCGTCGTCGATGTCGGTGAGCACCGGGGTCGCGCCGACCCGCGCGATGCACCCGGCCGTGGCGAAGAACGAGTACGTGCTCGTGATCACCTCGTCGCCGGGGCCGATGCCGAGCGCCATGAGGGCCGCCAGCAGCGCGTCCGTGCCGGAGGACACCGCCACCGCGTGGCGCGCTCCCGTGAACGCGGCAAGCTCACGCTCGAGGCCCTCGACCTCCGGCCCCATGATGAAACGCTGGCTGTCGCAGACCCGGGTGATGGTGGCGAGGAGCTGGTCGCGAAGCGGCGCGTACTGCGCACCGAGATCTAGCAGGGGTACGGGCACAAACACCAATCGTACATGCCCGGCCTCGTGAGGCGCAAGGCGGCTGAGCCGCTGGCCTATAGTTGAGGCCTATGGAATCGGTCGACGTGGCCGTCGTGGGCGGCGGGGTGGTCGGGCTGGCGTGCGCGGCCCGGCTGGTGGAGGCCGGCGCGTCCGTGTGCCTGCTGGAGAGCGCGCCCCGGGCGGGGCATGCGACCAGCACGCGCAACAGCGGCGTCATTCACGCCGGGATCTACTACCCTGCCGGATCGCTCAAGGCCGACCTGTGCGTGCGCGGCCGGCACCTGCTGTACGAGTACTGCGGCCGGCACGGCGTCCCGCACGAGCGATGTGGCAAGCTGATCGTGGCGGGGGTCGCCGCGGACGTGCCCGTGCTGGAGGCGCTGCACGCGCGCGGGACCGCGAACGGCGTGCCGCTCGAGCTGGTCGACGCGGCGTTCGTGAAGGCCAGGGAGCCGCACGTGCGCGGCGTCGCGGCGATCTGGTCGCCGGAGACCGGCATCGTGAGCCCGGAGGCGCTCGTGCGCGCCCTCGAACACGAGTGCGCGTCGAGGGACGTCGCGGTGCTCGTCGGCACGCCGCTCGTCGGCGCCGAGACCTCGCGCAGTGGCATCGTGCTGGTGACGGCCCGCGAGCGGATCCTGGCCTCGGTGGTGGTGAATGCCGCGGGCCTGTACGCGGATCGTGTCTCGGCCACACTCGGCGCGCGGACGTTCCGAATCCATCCCTGCCGCGGCGAGTACGCCGAGCTCGCGCCGTCGCGCCGCGGATGGTTGACGGGGCTCGTGTATCCGCTGCCACACCCGTCCGGCGCGGGTCTGGGCGTCCACCTCACGAAGACCACCTGGGGCAGCGTGATGCTGGGCCCGACGATCAAGTACCAGGACGGCCGAGAGGACTACGAGAGCGATCGGCTCCCGCTCGACGCCTTCGTCGAGCCGGCCCGGGAGCTCCTGCCGGAGCTCACGCTGACAGACCTTCGTCCGGGTGGCTCGGGGATCCGCGCGAAACTGCACGGACCCGAGGCCACCTTCGCGGACTTCCTGGTCGAGCAGGACCCGGTGAACGGCCGGGTGATTCAGGCGGCGGGGATCGACTCACCAGGCCTCACGTCGTGCCTGGCGATCGGCGAGCGGGTCAGGAGGATTTGGGAAGGGATGCGCGGAAACTGAGATAGCGCGCCAGCGCGTCCTGCCAGCTGGGCATCACGAACGCGGCACGCGCGAGGCGCGCGTTCGACAACGCTGCGAACAGCGGGCGCGGCGCCTCGAGGTTGAGGTCGGCAGCCGACACGGGCTCGATGTGCTCCCCCCCGCCCACGTGGCGCGCGGCTTCCCTCGCGATGTCGAGCCACGTCGCGTGGCCCGAGTTCACGACGTGGTAAAGCCCCCACGGCGCACCGCGACCGAGCAGCGCAGCGGTGGCGGCGGCAGCGTCCAGCAGGTACGTGGGTGAGGCCACCCGGTCGTGGACGGCCTTCAGTGGGCGCCGGGCCTCGAGTGCCTCGATGATGCGGTCGAGGCTTCCCACGTGCGGGCTGCCCGGCACGTGAGTGGTGCCGAACAGGCTCTCGACGCGCAGGACGTACCACCGGCCCGCATCCCTGGCAAACCACTCGCCCACCAGCTTGGACGCGGCGTACACGCTGCCCGGGTTTGGTTTGTCGTCTTCCGAGTACGGGGCGGTGGCTCTTCCATCGAAAACGAAGTCGGTGCTGTAGTGCACCAGCGTCGCCCCATGCCTGGCGGCCTCGCGCGCGAGCGAGCGCACCGCGATTGCGTTCACCGCGAACGCCGCCTCCGCATCGTGCTCAGCGCCGTCCACGTCGTTGAACGACGCGCAGTTGAGGACGACAGCCGGCCGCAACTGGTCGAAGGTCTCGACCACACGCCCGTGATCGCGGACGTCCAGCTCCGATCTCGTGAGGAGGACAACCGGGCCGCGGCCGTCAAACTCGGCTTTCAGGGCACCCGCGAGCTGCGCGTGTGCGCCGGTGATCACGACGGGACGATCGCGTGGGTTCATCGGACGGTCTGTTTGATCGTACAGCGAAGCGACAGCACCGCGCGCGCCAGAAGGCGCCCGGGATGCCAGCGCTGCGGGATGACGTGGGTCACGTAGTACCGATAGGCGCTGTCGTGGAACGCCTCGATCGCCAGCGCGCGCGCGTGGCGGCTCGACTGGCCCACGTGGTGGACGACGGTGGCGGCAGGGACGTACCGGGTGAGCCACCCGGCGTCGCGGAGCCGGCGGCAGAGATCGGCATCCTCCCAGTACAGGAAGTATCCCTCGTCGAACCCGCCCACCGCGGCGAGCGCCTCGCGGCGCGCGAGCATCGCCGCGCCGGACACCCAGTCGACGGGGACGCTGGGCAGGCCGGCGGCAACCGCGCGTTCCGCCGCGAGGTTCCGCTTGACGATGGCGAGATCGGGAAACCAGCGCGAGAGCCGGCTCGTGCGGCCGAAGAGCCCCGTCAGCAACGTCGGGTCTCCGCGGGCGCTCTCCTGGAGCGTGCCGTCGGCGTTCAGGATCCGTGGTCCGACGATCGCGGCGTCCGCATGCGCCGCGAGCACGTCGGTCAGCGCCTTCACCGCACCCGGCACGAGACGGCAATCAGGGTTCAGGATCAGCACGAGCGGCGCGCTCGATGCGGCGATGCCGGCGTTGACCCCTCGCGCGAACCCAGCGTTGGCGCCCATCCGCCTGAGCGCGACCCGGTCACCCGCGCGCTCCGCGTGCCGCTCGCTTCCATCGTTGGACGCGTTGTCCACGACAACGGCCTCCCAGTCGAACCCCTCGAGGCCCGGCGCCAGGCTGGACAACGTCTCCTCGAGCGCCTCGCCCGCGTTGAAGTTGACGATGACGACCGCCAGCTCCTTCATGGCGCCCCTGCCTCGCGGGCGTCGAACCGCTTCTCCCCCACCTTGACGCTGAGCCAGCGCGGCTCGAGCTGTCGCCAGATGTCCGCGGAGGACGCGCGCCTCACGTTTTGGATGGCCGCGCGCTTGCGCCACATCCGCCGCAGTCCCCGGGCCGCGGCGAGCTTTGCGCGCAGGAAGGTCGTGACCTTCCCCATCGCCAGGAAGTATACGGCCGCCGCCGACACGTAAACGAGATGCGCCGGCAGCGTGCGCACGAGGAGCGAGACAGGCGTGTTCTTGAGGTACACCCACTCGAGGTTGCGCTGCCCGTGGAAGATCGACAGGTCGCTCCGGTGTCCGAGCGTGGCGCTGCCCACGTGGTGCACGACGGAGTCTGGAACGTACACACACGCGTGCCCGAGCAGCCGAACGCGGTACGACAGATCGACGTCCTCATGGCAGACGAAGAAGTCCTCGTCGAATCCCCCTGCCTCCACGAACACGTCACGCCGGATGAGGAACGAGGCGCCGCACGCGCCGAACACTTCCTTCGCGTGCAGGTACCCGTCGGCGGGCGCACCATGGCCGATCTTGAACGCGCCCCCCGCGCGGGTCATCGCGTCGCCGGCGCTGTCGAGGACGCGCGGATCGTCCATGTAGACGATGCGGGAGGCGACCATCGCCGTGCCCGGCCTCGCGTCGAGGGCGCGCACGAGCGCGGCCAGCCATCCGGGTTGGACGCGCGTGTCGTTGTTCAGAAACACCAGCGTCGACGCGCGCGCCGCCTCGGCGCCGCGGTTGTTCCCGCCCGCAAAGCCGAGGTTCTCCGCGAGCGCCACGACGCGCACGCGCGGGAAGTGCGTGCGCACGAAGTCGACAGATCCGTCCGCCGAGGCGTTGTCGACCAGGATGGTCTCGAACGCGACGCCCTCCTGCGCCTCCAGCGCCTCGAAGCACCCGCGTAGGTGATGCCGGCCGTTGAAGTTGATGACGACGACGGAGACCTGGGGCTCGTTCATCGTGTGCTCGCGGCCTCTCGGTAGACGTCGAGCGTGAGCCGCGCGGTGCGCTCCCACGTGAACTCCGCCGCGCGTGCCAGCCCGCGCGCCGACAGCGTCGCGCGGTGACGGCCGTCCTCGAGCACCGCCCTGAGCGCGTTCGCCCAGTGAGCGCCGGTCACCGGATCGACCAGCACCGCCGCATCGCCGCCGACCTCGCCGGCCGTGGCGGCGCGTGCCGCGATGACCGGCACGCCGCAGGCCATCGCCTCGAGAATCGGGAGGCCGAAGCCCTCGTAGAGCGACGGGTACACCAGAGCCATGGCGCCGCGATACGCCGCGAGCAACGTGTCTTCGTCGACGTTCCCTAGCACGCGCAGCGCTGAGTCGTGCCCCTGCGCACGGGCGAAGTCCGCCAGCGGCGCCAGCCCACCGCGGTCGATGCCAATCAGGTGGAGCGACAGGTCCCTGAAGCGTTCGCCCTCGCGGCGCAGGAGGATGACCGCCTCGAGCGCTACCATCAGGTTGCGCCTCGGGTGGATGTCGCCCACGTGGAGCACGTAGCGGGCGCGGTCCTCGGGCGGCGGCACGGGAGGCGGCGTGAACCGGGGCGACACGCCGAGCGGCACCACCCGGATGCGAGACGGGGGGATGCCGTAGGCGGCCGTGATCTCCGCCTTCGAGAACGCCGAGTCCGTGATGATGAGCGTCGCCGCCCGCGCGCTGGCGCGGTAGAAGGCGCGGCGCAGCGGATCGCGGCGGTGCGGGTACCAATCCGGCCGCCGCTCGTAGCTCACGTCGTGGACCGTGAGGACGATGGGCGAGACGCCGAAGGGGGGCGCGGTGTAGGCGGGCCCGTGGTAGACGTCGAGACGCGCCCGCCGCGCCGCCCGGGCGAGACCCACGGCGGTCCAGCCGAGGTTCGTGGGCGGGTGGATGGGCTCGGGACGCCGTTCGACGGCGGCCGGCCACGGGCCGCCCCCGCCGAGCGCCACGAGCTGCAACAGTCCGTCCAGCCGCAGCAGCGCGGCGACGAGCTCGCTCGTGTAACGGCGGACGCCCGCCGCGGGCGAGATGAGCGCCCGTCCGTCGATGCCGACCCGCAGCACGCGGCTCACCGCAGTTCCAGGAACAGGCGCCTGACCTCGACCCCGTGCCCGCCGCACAGCTCGCGGATCTGCGCTTCGCGGTCGGCCGAAATGGCGTTGCTGGAGATCAGCACCTCGTCGACGGACTCGGACGCGAGCAGCCCCTCCAACGAGCCCACGTCGCCGCGCACGGGCACGCCGAGCACCACGCGCCCGGTCAGCGCCGGGTTGTCGTCGATGAATCCCAGCGTGCGCCGCGCCCAGTCCGGATTCGCGCGCATCTCGCGCACCAGCAGCTGGCCGCCGGACCCCGCGCCGTAGACGATCACGCGCTTCACTTCCTTGCGGCGCAGGTGGACGAGATCCCCCATGGCGCGGAACGACGCGCGCGTGCCGGCCACCGCGAGGAGCAGCAGCACCGCGTCGATGACGAACACGGCCCGCGAGAACCCCTGGAAGCGGTACAGGTAGGCCGCCGAGATGATCGACAGCACCGACCCCAGCAGGACGCCTCGGACGACCGCGAACAGGTCGGCCAGCCCGAACGTGTCCCACGAGCGCGCGTAGAGACCCGACGCGTAGAGCGCTGCCAGCTTGCACCCGATCACCACGGGCAGCGACGCGGTGAAGTACGGCAGGAAGTTGTCGAGCGCCTCTCCCTCGAACCGCGTGCGGTACGCGGCGTAGTAGCAGACCGTGATCAGCACCAGGTCGAGGAGCACCTGGCCCGCGTGCCACCGGAAGGCCAGGTCCTTCAGGAACGGCGCGAATGTGGACTTCTGCAGCGCGAGGAAATCCTCGGCGTCGTACGCCGGAACGCGCGCCAGATAGATCCCGACGAGCACGACCGCGACGGAGAAGAGACCGACGAGCGGCAGCATCTCGCGCAACCCGGCGGTGGCAACGGCATAGGCAACCAGGCCGCCCAACAGACCCACGACGTACAGGATGCGGACGGCGCTTCGCTCGGAGAAGCCCAGGGACACCAGGCGGTGCGAGAGGTGATCGGTCCCGCCTCGCGTCGCCTTCCGGCCCGCGAGCCGCCGCAGCACCAGGACGAATCCCGTATCGAACAGCGGAACCGTGAGCACCAGCGCGACGATCGCCGCGAGATGCGGCGCCGCCGCCCCGGCCTGCGGGAACGGGAGCAGGGACGTGGACGCCAGCGACGCCCCGAGGAAGAGGCTGCCCGAATCGCCCATGAACAGCCGGGCCCGGTGCCGGTTCCAGTAGAGGAAGCCGAGCGTCGCGCCGGCCACGGCGCCGAGGAAGATCGTGATGCCGGCGCCGAGCTGCGGGCCGAGCAGGTAGGCGAGCCAGGCCGTGGCGACGAGCGCGATGCCGGCCGCGAGGCCGTCCATGTTGTCGAGCAGGTTGGTCGCGTGGACGATGCCGCCGAACCAGAGGAGCGCGACGATCGTCGCCGGCGAGGGAAGCGCGGTGTCGGTGCCCGGCGCGATCACGAACACCACCAGCGCGCCGACGATCAGCGAGGAGACCAGCTTGGCCAGGGGGGACAGCTGCAGCCGGTCGTCGAGGAGGCCGATGATGAACATCGCCCCCGCCGAGGCCGGGACCGCCAGCTGCGCGGGCGCTGGCGCGATGCCCGTCCAGCCCCACGTGACGGCCGACGCGATCATGGCGGCCGCCGCAAAGCCGATCCCGCCCATCGTCGGCGTCGGGTTCGAGTGCCAGCGCTCCGGGCGGGGCGGCACGACGGCGCCCCCGGCGGTCGCCGCCCGCCGCACCGCGTCGCACAGGACCAGCGACAGGGCGGCGCCCAGTCCGGCGGCGACCAGGACGGCAATGAGCACGCGGCGACTCTACCGCATGTGGAACGGGGTCCCGCGCAGGATGCCGTCGCAGATGACGTCGAGCCCCGGACTTGCCCCCGGCTTCAACTGATCGAGGTTCTCGAGCCGCAGCTGGTAGATGGGATAGCCCGCCTTCGGCTCGATGAACGGCAGCGGGATCATGCGGTTGAAGAAGAAGTGGTAGGCGTAGCGCCTGGCGCGGGCGAGGCGCTCCGGGCTGAGCCGCTCGCGGAACGGCAAGCGGTCGAGCAGCCGGAAGTACTCCTCAGGCGAGGACGCGTCCCACGTGATGCCCTTGTTCCGCACCCACGCCTCCCCTGCCACAATGACCGGCAGGCCGACGCTCGACAGCTCCACGCCCATCTTGGTCCCATAGATGATGGCCGAGTCACACAACGACATGAGCGCGTACGTGCTGAGTCCGCTCTCCGGCGGAACGACAATGACGTTCGACGGCAGGGTGGGCACGTGGCGCGCAAGCTCGCGCAGGATCGGCTGGCGGGAAACCGGGAAGCCGCTGACCTCCGCGGGGTGGACCCGGATCAGCAGCTGCAGGTCCGGCCGCGTCTCGAAGTACCGTACCGTCTGCACCAGCCAGTCCAGCATGCTCGGGAATGCGTTCGCTGGGTAATGGAGCTGTGCGTCCCAGCTCACGTTCGTGAGACAGCCGATTACCGGCTTGTCAGGCGCGAGGCCGACCTGTCCGGCGATTTCGTTCGGCGCACGCGTGTTCGGGCGGTGGAACACGATCCAATCGAAGAGCCCCTCGCGGCGGCTCGACAGATAGGACATGAGCTCGCGTTCCTGGGCCGGCTTCAACTCCTCGTCTTCCCAATGCTCCACCGGCTCGTTCATGAGCGTGTGGTGGTAGGTGTCGTCGTGGCTGAAGATGAAGCGGCGCTTGCGGTACGCGACGTTCCATGTGGAGAGGCGGACGCCCTCGCTCCGCGCCACCTCGCCGATGATGCCCCAGGGAACGTAGATGCCGTGTGTGACCGTCGCGACCTCGATGCGCTCCGTCTTGAACAAGCGGCGGGCGGCGTACGTGGTGAGCAGCGCCGACTCGACGTAGCGCCGCAGCACGGTCTCGCCCCTCGGCTCGTGCTCGATCGAGCCCGACGCGAAGAACCGCAGGGCGCCGGCCATGGCATGTTCACCGACGGCGATCCCGTCGACCTGCAGCGCGACCAGCTCCGACACCGGCAACGTGCGGGCGAGCGACGACGCGCCTGCGCGCTCCGCTGGCGTCACCCACTGGCCGTACGTATGCATCGTGATTCCGAGCTCGGCGTACACGCGCTCGGCGGGCCAGCGGCAGTCCCGGCAGAGGTCGGCCGACGGGCCACGCCGGCCGAAGGCGTCGAGGTCGGGGTACAATGACGCGTCGCATTCTGCGCAAGCAGGCAGATCGGAATCGCAGAGCAGCGCCTGCACTTCGGCGCCCCGCAGCGTGAGCGCCACGGCGAGCACGCTCTCGAGCGTCACGGCATGCGCGTAGGCGCCAATGCTAGTGGCGAGCAGCACCTTTGGCCCTCCCTTCGCTGCGAGCCGGGCGGCATTCCATTCGGCGAGGTTGGCTGCAATCGCTCGGGACCAGTTGGGGTACGCGTCGACGCGGGCGTGATACCACCGTCGAGCGAGCCGCGACGCTCGCCACAGCACGGGGAACCGGCGGATGCCGTGTTTCATCGCGGAGGACTACAGCGCGGGCGCCTGCGCTCCCGCCGGAGTGTCGACGATGCGCTCGAAGACCGAAGGCTCAGGGAGGTGGTCGAGCGCGAGCCACGCGCCGTGGCTCCGGAGATCGGCGGCGGAGTACGCGCCCGTCGCGACGGCGATGCAGCGCGCGCCGATGGCCCGCGCGCAGGAAATGTCGTGGGGCGTGTCGCCGACCACGAACGCGTGGCCCGGCTCGATCATCGCCTCGGGGAACTTCTCGCGGACCGCCGTGAGCGCGCGCATCGCGATGCCCGCGCGGGATCCGGTGTCGGACGAGAACGATCCGCCCTCGAAGTACTGCTGGAGGCCGTAGTGGGCCAGCTTGGCGGCCGCACCGGCCGCCGTGTTCCCGGTCAGCAGCATCGAGTGCACGTCCGGGCGGCGCTCGCGCAGGTGCTGCAGGATGGCGTGCACGCCTTCGAACACGCGCCCCCGCCTGAGCGGGAGGCGCGCGGGGAGCTGCGATTCGTAGACCGCGATGAAGCGCGACACCACCGCGTCCTCAGGCGTGACGCCGGCCTGTTCCAGGATCGCCACCGCGATCTGGTGGTCGGTCAGCCCGTCGATCTTGAGCGATGCGAAGTCGAGCCCACGCCCGGTCACCTCGCGACAGGCGTCCTCAAGCGCAAAGACGCCGGCCCGTGCCGTCGTGAGCAGCGTGCCGTCGATGTCCCAGAAGACGACGATCATGCTTTGCTGACGGGCACGGCGGCCTTGATCGACGCGACGAGGCCGTCGACGTCCAGCCGGTGGTAGCGCAGCACCTCGTCGTTGGTGCCGCACTCCGGCAGCTCCTCGACGCCCAGGCGCGTCACGTGGGCCGCCGGCGACAGACCCAGCCGCGCGATGGCTGACGCGATCATGTCGCCCTGCCCGCCGTGCACGTAGTGGTTGTCGAGCGTGATGATCTGCCTCGTCGTCCCGATCGTCTCGCGCAGCCACGCTTCGTCGATCCGGTTGAGCCACGGCAGGTTCACGATGCGGAGCGCGATGCCCTCGCCCGCCAGGCGATCGGCCGCCTCGAACGCGTTCGCGAGCAGCCACGGCCCGTAGCCGAACACCACGGCATCGCTGCCCTCGCGGAGGGTGACGCCGCGTCCCGCCACCGCCGTGTACCCGGCCGGCAGGCTGAAGGGCACGGGCCAGCCGAGCGAGACCAGGCGCAGGTACGCGCTCTCGTCGGTGCCGTTCACCATGAAGTCCACCAGCGCGTGGACCTCCTGCTCGGTGCAGGGCTCGGCCAGGATCAGCTTCGGCACCGACCCGAGCGCCGAGATGTCGCGGACCGACTGGTGCGAGTGCCCGGGGCCGCCCGGCAGCAGGCCCGCGAGCGATCCGACGTAGATCACCTTGGACGACTCGCTGCACTGGTTGTAGATCTGCTCGTTCGGGCGCGCGGCCAGGAAGCACGCGAAGGAATGGGCGATCGGCAGCACGCCACGGCGCGCCATGCCGCACGCCATCGACACCATGTCCTGCTCCGCGATCCCGCACTCGACGAACCGCTCCGGGAACTTCGCGCGGAAGTCGACCAGGCCACAGTCCTTCACGAGGTCCGCGTCGAGCACCACGATCTTCTGGTGCTTCTCGGACTGCGCGATGAGCGCCTGCGTGTAAGCAGACACCAAGCGTTCGACCTTGAGCACGGGCTTGCGCGGTGGGCGCTGGCCGGACTGCAGCTTCACCGCACCGAGGCCGGCGGTCGCGAACAGGCGGTTCGCCTCGGCGATCAGCTCTCTCGATCCGCGCGCGTACTCGTCCTCGTTCGGCGCGCCCGAATGGTAGTTGTAGAGCTCGCCGGGCTCGAGCGCAGAGCCCTCCATGAAAGACACGCCCTTGCCCTTCACCGTGTCGGCGATGACGATCTTGGGTCTGTCGGTGACCGACGCGAGCCGGCGAAAGACCGCTGCGATGGCCGCCATGTCGTGGCCATCCACGCGCTCCACATGCCAGCCGAACGCCGTCAGTTTGGCCTCGAGGTTCCCGAGATCGTTCACCTCGTGCACCCAGGTGTCCGACTGGATCTTGTTGTGGTCGACGATGGCCGTGATCTCGTGCAGGCCCATGTTCGCCGCCGACGGGAGCGACTCCCAGACCTGGCCCTCGTGCAGCTCGCCGTCGCCGGTGAGGACGAAGACCCTGGCGTCCTTTTTCAGCAGACGGTTGGCGAGCACCATGCCCTTGGCTTTGGAAATCCCCATGCCCAGCGAGCCCGTGTTCGCCTGGACGTACGGTGTCTCCACGTGCGGGTGCCCAGGGAGGCCACGCAAACGCCGCAGTTGGTGGATCTTGTCCTCCTCCATCAGACCCATCCCGATGAGCGTGGTGTAGAGCGCCGGCGAATCGTGGCCCTTCGACGAGAAGAAGATGTCGCATTGCGTCGGCCCCTTGTCGAGGTTCCGCAGCTCACGCAGGAACAGCCAGGTCATGATCTCGACGGAGCTGAAGCTCGTGCCGATGTGGCCCGACCACGCCCGCGCGATCATGTAGAGCGTGTTCAGGCGCGATAGAGCCGCGAAGGCTTGCGCCTCCATGATCGGGTCGAGGCTGGCTGCTCGGAGCCGCTGGTACTCGCTCAGCGGGGCATAGAAGAGTTCATCGGAGGTGACGACGTCGAGTTGCTGTTCACCCATGATCGGTAGCCGGTCGCCAGTAAATCGGAAGTCAGCAGTCAGGAATCCGCCCGCTGCCAGGGCACCTGCGGCACGTGCGGTAGCCGCGCTGCGCCGCTCTCGAGCAAATGCTCGGCGAGGAGCCAGTCGAACTTGTCGTTGATGTCGAAGCCTTCCATCTCGTCGGTCAGGAAGGGCACGAGCGTTTCCCCAGCGATGGTACGGCCCTGGAAGACGATGCGCGACCAGGCGATCTCCAGGCTGGCGTTCTGGACGTACACGAGGGGCAGGGACTGGTACTGGCTGCTGTGCCAGGGTTGCTCTTCCGGCCCGAACGGCAGGAGCGGGAGCAGACGTTGGCCACGGATGACCCACATCTTGCCGGGATGCTGCGTGCACTTCTCCACGGCGCGCAGCGAATCGACGCCGGGGCTTCCAATGAAGGTCTGCCAGGCCCGGCGGAGCGTCTCCGGCGTGCGGAACGGGCTCGTGGGCCGAAGCAGCGAGAACGCATCGAAGGCCCGGCCCTCGTCCCGCAGCCGGCCGAGCGTGTATTCCACCCACTCGATGTCGGGGCTCGTGTCGCCCGCCATCTCGGCCGGCCGGAGGAACGGCACCTCGGCACCGTAATGCCTGGCGATCTCGGCCACCTCGTCGGAATCGGTGGAGACGATCACCGTGTCGAAGATGCCGCTCTCGATCGCGGGTGCAATCGTGTACGCGACCATCGGGTGCCCGCCGAGCACGCGGATGTTCTTCCCGGGCACCCGCTTGGAGCCCATGCGCGCGGGGATGAGCGCCACCACCCTAGTCGTGTTGGTGTTCGACACGATCGCGCCCGCGCCTCCTAGACCGCCCCCGGGTTGTGCGCGATGTACACCGTCTTCCAGTCGGAGTACACGTCGAGCGCCTCGGTGCCGGCCTCCCGCCAGCCGTTGCCCGACTGCCGCAGACCGCCGAAGGGCATGTGCGGCTCGCTGCCGTAGGTGCCGCCGTTGATGCTTGCAACACCCGCCTTGATGCGGGTGACGAATGTCATCGCGCGATGGATGTTCCGCGTGTGGATCGCGGCGGTCAGCCCGAACGGCGAGTCGTCCGCGATTTGCATCGCGTCTTCGAAGCCCTTGACTCGGTAAAGGCACGTAATGGGCCCGAAGAGCTCGCTCCGCGTGATCTCCGCCTCGGGCGCCGCGTTCTCCAGGATGGTTGGGGCGACGTAGTAGCCGTCCTTGTGCGCCGCATCCGTCAGGCGAGCGCCTCCGGCGAGCACGGTCACGCCCTCGGCCCTGGCCCGATCGACGGCCGCGAGCATCTGCTCGAGCTGCCCCTCGTTGATGACCGGCCCGTAGAAGTCGTCATCGCCGTTGCCGACCTTGAGCGCCTTCGCGGCTGCGACGAAGCGCGACTTGAACTCGTCGTAGACCGCGTCGAACACGAGGATGCGGCTTCCGGATGCGCAGCGCTGGCCGGCGTTGCTGAACGCGGACCCGAGCGCCCACTGCACGGCGAGGTCCAGGTCGGCGTCGTCGCAAACGATGAACGGGTTCTTGCCACCGAGCTCGAGGCAGACCTTCGCCATGCGGCGGCCGCACATGGCGGCGATCCAGCGACCGACGTCGCACGAGCCGGTGAAGCTGACAACCGCGACGTCCGGGTGCTCGACGATCGGCGCCCCCGCTTCATCGCCGAAGCCATGTACCGTGTTGTAGACGCCCGCGGGCAGGCCGGCTTCCTGCGCGAGCACGTGCCATGCCCACGCGGTGGCGGGCGTGTCCTCCGAGGCCTTCATGATGGCCGCGTTGCCGCACAGCAGCGCGGGGAACGCCTTCCAGGCGACGTTCGCGATGGGCGTGTTCGCGGCGATGATGAGCCCCGCGATCCCGAGCGGCTGGCGGATGGTCATGGCCGTGCGGTTCGGCATCGCGCTCGTCGTCGTCCGCCCGTAGAAGCGGCGGCCTTCGCCGGCGACGAAGAAGCCCATCTCGATGGCCGCATCGGTTTCGCCGAGCGCATCCTTCTTCGACTTGCCGGTCTCGCGCGCCACAATGGCCGCCAGCTCGTCGCGGTGCTGCTGCATCAGCTGCGCTATTCTCCGCAGGACGTTGCCGCGCTCGACGACGGTCTTCGTCGCCCACGCGGGCTGCGCCGCCTTCGCGGCGGCGATGGCGGCCTCGATGTCCGCCGTGCGCGAGCGGGCGACGTCGCACACCTTGCGGCCATTCGACGGATCGAGTTTCGGAAACGTCTCGCCGCCCGCGGCGGGGCGATCCTCGCCGTTGATCTGGTTCGGGAGTACAGCCGGAATGGTCAGGTCAGCCATGAGGTCTTTGAACGTGGAACTCTCCCACTTGTCACTGGCACCGCGGGGCTGAAGCCCCGCGATCCGGCGCGTTTACCAGGCCGTGAACCCGCCGTCCACTCGCAGCTCCTGGCCGGTGACGTAGGATGAGGCCTTCGACGCGAGGAAGACGAGCGGGCCGACGAGATCGGCGGCCTCGGCCATCCGGCCGAGCGGGACGCGCTCAGCAAACTTGCGCTTGAACTCCGGATCCTGGCCGCCCAGGACGCCGCCGGGCGACAGCGTGTTCACGCGCACGCCGTGCTTGCCCCACAGCGTGGCGAAGAACTTTGTCATCTGCACGACGGCCGCCTTCGACGCGCCGTACGACGGCACCTTCAGGAACGGCGGATCGCCGGGAAAGTGATCGTAGAAGCGCATGTCGGGGGACACCGACGCGTACAGCGAGCCGATGTTCACGATCGACCCGCGCCCCTGCCCCACCATGGCGCCGCCGAACACCTGGATGACCTGAAACGTCCCCGTGAGGTTCACCTCCACCATCCGGCGGAAGAGGTCGACGGGCATGTTCTGCACGAGGAAACGGCCCGTGCCCTTGTCGGGAGGCTGGTCGATGCCGGCGTTGTTCACCAGCACCGTCGGCGCGCCGAGTTCGGCCGCGATGCGGTCGCGAGCACCCTCGATCGCCGCGCGATCGGTGACGTCGCAGTCGTACGAGCGAAGCCGCCCAGCGTCGCGCCGCGCCTGCACGGCAGCGAACCCGGCCGATGGTTCAGCGCCAGGCCGATCCAGCCCGGCGACGGCAGCGCCGGCGTCGAGCAGGGCCTCGATCCAGATCGGACCGAGCTTGCCCTTGGCGCCCGTGACAACGGCGACTTCGCCCGCCAGCGAGAATGGCCCGGTCACTTCCGGGCCAGCTCCGGCGCGGGCTTCAGGATCTGGAACGTGATCTCATCGTCCTCGTTGACGGGCTGCACGAGGCTCTGGCCGACCACGTTGTCCAACTCGTACGGCGGCAAGCCGTCGCCCGGCGACTTGAGGGCGAGGTCGGCCACGGTGAGGATGTGGCCGGCGGGCAGCGCCCGTGCGGCCACGATCTTCTTGCCCATCTTCAGGATCGGGCTCGCTTCGCTCGGGTAGATTTTCTTCTGTCCGTCGCCGAGCGCGACGCGCGTGCGCTCCAGATCGCGGACCATCTTGCGCATGCCGACGGGTTCGAGCGAAAAGGCGTGGTCGGTGCCGCGCCAGGCCCGGTTCAGCGTGAAGTGCTTCTCGACGATGCGGCTGCCGAGGACGTAGGCGGCCACCGCCATGGCGATGCCGTTGTCGTGGCCCGAGAAGCCGACGACCGTTTCCGGAAACAGGTCGCGGTAGGTTGAGATCACGCGGAGGTCGAGCAGCTCGTACTCGCAGGGATACCCTGCGGTGCACTGCAGGATCGCCAGCTGCGGATTGAGCTCGCGCACCGTGTCGTGGGCGCGCCTCACGTCATCCAACGTAGCGCCACCTGTGCTGACGATCATAGGCTTGCCAAACTTCGCGACGTGTTTGAGCAGCGGCGTGTTCTTGAGGTCCCCAGACGCAATCTTGTACGCCGGCATGCCGAGGTTCTCGAGAAAGTCGGCGCTGTGGAAGTCGAAGGCCGTGGCGAAGAAGTCGACGCCCAGCTCCTTGCAGTACTGCTGGAGTTCGCGGTACTCCGTCTCGCCAAACTCGAGCGCCTCGCGGTGCGCGCCGTAGGTCGGGCCGTAGCTGTTCTCGTTCTCATACGGCTTGTCGTACGAGGCCTTGGTGTAGAGCGACTTGTTGTGACGCTTCTGCAGCTTGACGGCGTGGACGCCGGCCTCCTTGGCAGCCTTGAAGAGCTCCATGCAGGTCTTCAGGCTGCCCTGGTGGTTGTGGCCGACCTCGGCGATGACGTAGCAGCTCGAGTCGTCGCCGATGGTGTGCGAGCCGATGGTGAGTGTGCGTGCCAACGTGGTGCTCCTATGCCAGGGCGACTGGCTTGATCTGTAGAACCAGCTGGTCCCACCCGTACCGGCTGTGCGCCACGTCGCGCGCGGCCCTCCCGATGGACACCAGCCTATCGATGTCCGGCAGCTGGTCGAGGCGATTGATGTCGAGGACGGTCTTCAGGTGCTCGTAGCCTGCGGGTGAGTATTCATCGAGGTTCGTCAGCACCGCACAGCCGCACTCCATCGCGGCGTTCACCGTCGTGTTGTTTGCACGCAGGCCTTTCTCGAAGAAGGCCGCGAGGAAGGTCGCATCGAGCAAATGGTTGTAGACCGCCGTGTCGGACAGATACCCCATGAAGTAGACCCGTCCGTCGAAGATCTCCGACAGCTCCTCGAACCGCACGATGAAAGACTCGTCGAAGCTCGTGCCCTCGTGAAGCGCGGTCGAGACGAACACCTTGAAGGTCTTCCCGGTGCCTTCGAGCAGGTCCTTCAGCTTCCGGTAGTACGGCACCCGGATCTTGTGCGCCATGCCGAAGGTGAACACCTGCAGCTCGGTCTGCTGCACGCGGTGGGGCGTGAGGATCGTGCCGGGACAGAACAGCTCGACGATGTCGGGCCGGGCGTCGCGCAACGACTCGAACAGCTCGCGGTTCCCACAGAAGACGTTGGCGGCGTTCCTGATGAGACGGAGCTCCACCTCGGTCCCGTCGACGGCGTGCAGGAACAGCTCGTACTGCCCGGCACGCTCCCGGGCCCATTCGTCGAGGAAGTGGACGTGCTGGGGCTCGAACTCGGAGAGCTTCAGCGACAGCAGGGGCCGGCGGGGAGACTCTGCCGGAAGGTTCGTGATGCCGACCACCGGGAGCCCGAGATGCTTGGCGAGGATCTGGTTGAACTTGGCGATGCCGCAGGTCCACGGGTTGAGGTGATACCCGGCGATACAGTCGATCATTCTTTGGCCACCCTATTGTAGCCGAGAACGTCAGTGCGGCCGCCGGCGGCGCTGCGGTCTGGCCGCCATCCATGCCCCGCCAAATGGGCACTGGCGCGCGCCAGGGCGTCCGGCAGTCCTTCGAGCACCAGGTGCGAGAGAGTCGATTCCGAGACCCCCTCAACCGCGGCAAGCACTTCCGCCTCGTCCGGTCCGAGAATCGCACGTACCACCGCCGGCGGCGGCAGCTTCCACCGCCTGATCGCCCAGCCCAGGGGCACGCTCATAACGGGCTGCAGAACCTCTGCGCCGGGCGCAGGGTCGTGGCCGCGCCACAGAGGCGTGCGCAACGGGAGCCGGTCGGCGTCAGGCGCGAAGGCCGCGTACCGGTCCATCAGCAGGCGGCTCTTGCCGCCGGCCCTGACCGGAAGCGGAACAACGAGCCCGTCGCACTGGTTCGCGAGAACGTTCTGCCAGAGCAGCCCAAGGGACGCCAGGTTCGTTTCGAACGCCATCACCGAGCAGCCCGTCCGCCGTGCCACTGCCAGCGCGAAGTGCCCATCGCGGGCTGTGAGATCGTAGACGACCGCGCCTGGCGTCACGCGCGGGACCAGCCACTCCAGCGCCGCGCGCGCGGATGGCGCGAGGCCGGACGACGTGGTCTCCACAGCCCACAGTTCGACACCGGCCTCACGCATCGGCCGAAGCCGGGCCGACGCGTGCACCTTACGCGCGCCCGGCGCTTCTGTCGACGGCAGGGGGCGGTGCGCGGGCACCAGCTCGGGCGACCGCTGCTCCTCGCGCCGATCGGCTCGCGAGCCGGCGAACCGTTCCACCGCATCCGCCAGCACCGCCGCCGCGGGAACGTCCCATCCCGCCGGGCGAACGAACGCAGCCACCCTCGACTGCCACGCCGCGGGTGCCGTCGGACGCTCAATCTCCGCGGCAAGATCCGCGACGTGCGCATCGAGGTCGCTGGCCACCCGCACGAAGCCACCATGGGGCTCGGTCAGATAGTGGAAGTGCAGCGTCGACGCCTGACCGTCGGCGTAGGCGTCATCGGTCAGAATGGTGAAGACCGGACGTCCGACGATTCCCGCCTCGATCTCAGCGCTCGTATTCAACCCGACGACCGCAGTCGAGTGGAAGATGCTCTCGTACAGCACCTGGCTCGCCTCGTAGTCCGACGTCAGCGTCAGCGCTGCCGGATCCCCGAAGATCGGCCGCGCGCGAAGCTCGACGCCGGACAGGCCGTCCCACGTGAACGCGCGTTCCTCGCCCGTCCAGCTGCCCTCGGCCAGGGGCAGATCGGGATGCGGCCGGATCAGCAGGCACGCGCGGCTGACCCTGGGGTGCGGCGACCGGCGGACCGCGGCAATCCACTGGCGGAGAAACCTGATCTCCTTCTCGGATACCAGCCGTGACGAGCAGAGGTAGAGCACGATCGGCACGTCGGCGCCAACGCCGAGCGACTTACGCACGGCGCCGGGTGCGACCGTGCTGCGTCGCTCGAAGAATCGGTCGAACCGAGGGGCACCCGTGACCGTCACGCGCTCCGCCGGGATGCCGTGCAGCAGGGCCGCCTCGGCCCGTTGCTGCTCGTTCCATACGAACAAGTGGTCGGGCGCACAGTGCATTGCGCCCTTCGTGCTCAGGTTGTCCCAACTGAACAGCATCATACCCACCGGGATTCCGAGCTCCCGCGCGGCCTTGACGATCTCCACCTGCAGGCCACCGAAATGGATGAGTGGGGTGACCAGTAGCACCTCTGGGGCCATGCGGCGCAGCGCCTCCAGCGCGAGCTGATCCGGCGGGGTCGCCTCTTCGAGCGCGGCCAACGCGCGGTTGATGCGGACCAGGGCCTCCTCGCCCAGGGCCAGCCACTGCTCGGCACTCCACGATCGAGCGACCTCCTTGGGAGCACCGACGGCCTTCATGAGCCGCTCGAAGACCCGCCCCCGCAGCTTACGCGCGCCGCGGTAGGGTTCCCCAAAGTACTGCAGGAGATCACGCAGGGGCCGGGCGAGATCGGCCGTGTCCGCCCAGCGGTCGCGCCGGCCGTCGGGCAACGGCACGACACGAACGCGCGGGTGCTCCACCAGCCCGCCGACTTTCGCGTCGCGCTCGTGGATCGCGACGATCACGTCGTGGCCCCGCGACGCGAGCGTGCGCACCACACCCACGAACGGCTCGACGGCCTTGCGATGCCTGAACGAGATGGCGATTCTCACAGGGCGACCGGCAGCTTTTCCATCACGATGACGCGACCCTTGTTCAGCCAGTCCATACGCGCCTCCAGGTCGGGCCGCGTCCGGCAGCCCTCCAGCACGAACAGCAGCCGCAGGAAGTCCTTGTTCAGCAGCGTGACGTGCGTCGGATCCACGTCGAACTGCGTGGTGAAGTCGACAAGGCTCGCCGGCTCGGGATGGAAACGCGTCGTCACGTAGAGGTACTTCGACGTCATGCGCACCATGTTCTCGACGGTCTTCTTCACCTGGAACACGGTCAGGTGCTCCATCACCTCGCGGCAGATCACGAGGTCGTAGGCGTTGTCGGGCTTGATGGGCTCGAAGGTGTTGCCCGTAACGATGCGATCGCGCACTTCGGGAGTGGCGAGCTGCCTGCTGCTCTCCGCGAAGTCGATGCCCTCGACGTCGACGCCGAGCTCGTGGAGCAGGTGCATCAGCGCGCCAGGCCCGCACCCGAGATCGAGCACCCTGTTTGGAGAAAAGACCTCCTTGATCAGCTGCGGATTGCGCCCCTCTATCGCGCGCCTGGTCTCGAGGTTGTAGCTGTTGCCCTCGGCACGCCACTCGCCGGTGAAGTACTCGGTGTCGTAGTGCTCGGAGGAAGTGGGCTTCTGCGCGAAGATGGCGTTCTCGAATTCGGCAATGGTCATAAGGGTCTCTGGTGGATGCGTGTCCATTCCTCCGCGAAGCGTTCGAGGAGACGGGACGAGGAATCGAGCATGGTGTCGAGATAGACTATTTCGATACCCATCCGCCGGCAAATCTCGACCTGCCGGGGCGGCAGCCCCCGGGCCTTCCAGTCGGCGCCTTTCACGTAGTGCGACGGACGGAGTTGCTCGAGGATGGTCTCAGTGTCGTGCTGATTGACGTGGGCGTACGAGATGTACCGCACGGCGTCGACCACCACGGCACGCGCTTGCTCTGGAAGCAGGGGCGGCCGGCCCTTGGTTCGGACGTAGCGGTCGGAGGCGACGTTGCACAGCAGCGGACGAGCCACACGCGCCGCCGCCTCCCGGAAGTACTCGATGTGTCCGGCATGCAGCGGGTCGAAGGCGCCGTCCACCATCGCCACGCGGCCGGCATACGCCGGCAGATCAGGATACGACACGATCATCGTCGTTGGCCCTCGATCCCATCGAGATTGAGGTGGCTGCGGACGGCGGCGTCTGCAAACAGGCGGTCGAGCAGCGCGGAGACGAACCGGCGGGCGCTCGGGAGATTCATGTGCGAGCCGAGCTGTCCCTGGAGTCCTTCCGGCCAGACCTCGATATAGGGTGTGCCCGTCCGCCGCGCCAGCTCGCGTGCCACGTGCAATGGGGCGTGGTCCGCATAGGGAACGAACGTGAACACCAGCATGCCACCGCGGCTCTCAACCTCGCGACGGAACGTCTGGAGATGTGCGATCTGGACCTCAAGGAATCGCGCCATGAATTCTCGTTGCTCTGGTGTCGGCTCGTCAGCGGGCGGCGTCGTCAGCGGCCGCCGTTGATCTTCCGAAAACACTCACCACGGGGTGCCGGTCTCGCGCGATCGATAGATCACCTGATTCCGCTGGTTCAGCCAGTACTCGCGCCAGGGCGGCACGACGAGATGGAGATGCTTACGAACCTCCCAACTCGCGACACGCTCGAAGTAGGTCCGCCAGCTCTCCCAGGCCGTCCGATTGCGGGCCGCGACGGCAGCCGCCGGGCTGATCGTTCATGAAGAACCCGTCGGCATTGGCCACGACCAGCTTCGGCCGAAGATCTCATTTCCGGATCACCGCCACTGGAAAGGCATCGGCGCTGCCCGGAAACGCCATGTTGTAGCCCCGCCCGTACGAGGCCAGCGTGGGCTCGAACGCCTCGGCCCTGAATGCGTAGAGCCCTCGGGAGTTGCCGACGAACACCCCGTCCGCCTTGCGCAGCGCCGCCGGCACACCCCACCAGCCATAAAACGCGACGTCGAACTCCAGGACCTCGGGATCCGAACTGAGGTACCAGTCCCGCGACACGTCGGGCAGTTCGTGGCGGTACGGCACGGTGTGCCTCGACAGCGGCATCTGCAGGTCGGCCCAGTACCCTGCGGCCACGGTCCCGGTGAACACGAGCGCGAAGACGAAGGGGCTGATGACCACCGTGGGGCGGCGCCACGGCCGGCGCCTAAGATTAAGATTAATTAAGACTGGAAGTAGATGGAATCATTCGAGCGCCCGTAGAAGCTCAGCGTCGCGTACAACATCAAGGCCGCCCAGGCCGCACGCTTGAACGCGTGCAGCGGGCGACCTGCGAACTGGCGCAGGGCGGCCCTTCCGTGCATCGCCGCGACCACACCGATGAGCAGCAGGGTGAACTGGGGCCAGTCGTGGCTGAAGTCGAGCGCGCCGGTGGGCCCGCCGAACAAGTTCGCGACGAACTGGTTGGCCTCGGCCAACGAGTCGCTCCGGAAATACACCCACGCCAGCGCGACGACCAGCTGCACCACCAGATAGTACGGGATGGACCACGCCCACATCAGGGGTCCCGACGCCTGGCCGAGGCGCTGGGGGATGCCAAGAAGCCGCTCCACGGCGAGCGCGGCACCGTGGATGGCACCCCAGACAGCGAAGGTCCAGGCGGCGCCATGCCACAACCCGCCCAGGAGCATGACGACGACGAGGTTCGCGTAGGTGCGCGCGGCTCCCGCCCGGTTGCCACCCAGAGGGATGTACAGGTAGTCGCGCAGCCAGGTCGAGAGCGAAATATGCCACCGCCGCCAGAACTCGCTGAACGACCTCGCGATGTACGGGTAGTTGAAGTTCAGCGGGAGACGGAATCCCAGCAGGTAGGCCGTCCCGCGGGCGATGTCGGAATAGCCCGCGAAGTCGCAGTAGATCTGGACCGAGAACAGTGCGAGCGCAAACCACGCCAGGTGCGCGTCCGCGCCTGGCTGTGAGGCGACGTCCCACACGGGCTGCAGCCCCGGCGGGCCGCCAAGGTACGCGCCGATGTTGTCGGCACACACCATCTTCAGGAAGAAGCCCCGCAGCACCAGTCCCAGCGCCTCCAGCGTGACGCGCAGGTGAATCTGACGCGGACGCCGGAACTGGTACAGGAACTCGCTCGCGCGTACGATGGGTCCCACTACCAGCTGCGGAAAGAACGCGACGAACAAGAGGAACCGCCAGAAGCTCCTCTCGCGCCTCAGCTCGCCGCGGTACACGTCGATGGTGTAGCTCATCGACTGGAACGTGTAGAAGGAGATGCCGATGGGCAGGACCACGTGGAACGCCGGGTGCCAGCCCACGTCGACCGACGCCACGGAGAGAAGTCCCAGGGCCGACTCGATCAGGAACGTCGCGTACTTGAAGAACGCAAGCATTCCAAGGTTGGCCGTCAGCGATATGATGAGCACCGCGCGCCGGATCCGCTCGCGTGGGTCGCGCGCGAGCACCAGCCCCGCGACGTAGTCGATCACGCAGTTGAACAGCAGCAGGAGCAGGTAGGACGGGCGGTGCCACCCGTAGAATATCAAGCTGAGGACCAGGAGCACCAGCAGGTACGGTACGGCGTTCGACTGCATCCCGATGGTTGCCCGAGCCGCCAGCGCCGCGAACATCATCGCCGCGAACGCGAATGACACGAAGTTCATTGAACTCGCACCCGCCGTTGTCCGCCCCGCAGCGAACGCCGCGCTGGCCGCGCGTGCTCGCGGCGACCCTGTGGGCCGCGGCGGCGGCCGCAACGCTCCTCCCGCCCAGTCCCGCCGACGAAGGGCTCGTCGTCCCGGAGGTCAACATCCGCTGGACCCCTGGACTCTCGGTGGCGGAGCGCACGCGGGTCGAGCAGGAACTGCGACTCGTCGGCGCGACGCACCGCGAGGGCACGACATGGGGCTACGGCACGCTCGACGCGTCGCAGCACGGCCTCGCACGGATTGTCCGCCACCCGGCCGTCGCCGACACGCATTGGATCGACCGCACCGCCTACACCCTCGCGCCCGGCGCGCGGTCGACGCGGGTGTTCCTGGCACAGGCAACATCCCCACTTCGCGACCGCCTCACCACCGCGGCGAGGCCGCTCGCGCCGTGGCTCCTCGGCGTCGCGTACGTCACGACCCTGGCGGCATTCCGCGCTCGCTCCCGGATCGCTGTGGCCGTAATCGCGGCGGTGCCAGCGCTGTGGCTGACATTCGCCGCCGTCGAAGGCCCGCAGGCAGCCGTGTGGAACGCCTTTCGGTTCCATCATCTCCTCGACCGTGCGGCCGCGACGCTGACGATCGACCGCGCCTTCGGACCGCCGCCACGGGTAGCGGGATTCTGGGTCGATGCGACGGCGGGCTGCGCGCATGCCCTGTCTGGACGGATGTCGCTGGATCTGGACGACGTGGGGGGCCAGCTCACGCTGGACGGGGAACCGGCGCCGATCACGACCTACCGCGCCGAGTACGGCCGCGTCGGTTTCAGACAGTGGGGACGATCCGTCGTCAGGATACGGGCGGATCTCGAGGATGGCCGCGTCGCGTTCGTGGCGCTGCAGGGAGTGGGCCTGTCGGTTGCCGAAGTGCTGTTCGTGGAGGTGAGGAACCGCGACGGCAGCCTGACGCGGCTGGCGGCTCCCGAGGCCCTCGAGCAGTGCGGCGAGGTCAGTAGTACCGATCACTGAACCGTCGGGAAATCCGCCCGTGCCATTCGGGCCGCACGATGATCGACCAGTCGCCGTGCCACGCGCGCCAGTGCTCGCCTTGCACGACGGCGCTCATGCGCTCGTGGTAACAACGCTGGCCCTCTGACCACGGCTCGTCCCCACGCAGGACCCCGAGCATGTCTTCAACGGCGTCGCGCAGATCCTCGGGCGAGTTGTCCACCGGGGTGTAACGTCCGGGATCCCGGCCGGTGCGCAGGAAGTCGTCCGACAACATCTCCCTGATGGCCAGGCGCCGTCCAGTGCCTCGGTCGACCACGAGCTTGGGCACAAACCGATCGCGTGCCCCTGCCGCACCGGCGCCAAACTGCACGAGGTTCACGGCTAGGCGGGGAAACCCGAAGAGCTCTGCCCAGTAGAACGGCCCGGAGTCCGACGCGATGAAGAAGTCCGAACGCTGCAAGCACCAGAACTCCACCCAGTCGTCGCGAAACGGGCTTGTCGCCAGATCGATCATCCCCTTCCGCGCAAACGGTGTCATCGATGGATCGCCGATTCGCACGACGGTGTAGCCGCGCGAGACCAGGAGATCCACCGCCAGCGCATAGTCCTCGATCCGCGCGTTCCGGGTGTCGTCGAACGAACGTTCGCGAAAGCCGTGCGTGCTGCGATAGCCCGACTCCCTCACGTGGAGGGTGACGATACGCGTCGACGGATCGAGCCCGAGCAGGCTGGCGGTACGCTCGGTACGCCGCTCGATGTCGGACCGGAGCCTGACGACTTCGCGACCCGGCCCGTTTCTACGGGAGGCTTTCCGCTGGCGTTTCGCGGCCTCGCGGACGAGCGCGCGCCAGTCCTCGCTCACCCGCCGTGCGTACTGCGCGCGGGTGGCGGCCGCCCTCGTCATGTGGGGCGCAAGGAGCGCCTTGGCCGCCTGGCGACGCGGCTTCGGCCAGCGCCGTGCGCGGCGCACGACTACCGAGCCGACCGCGGTCAGCAGGCAAGCCCCCTGTCTGGCAAACCACGCGGCAGGCGCGCCACGGCGAAAGGGAGCGCTCACCGCCCAGAGCACCGTGCGGAGCGCAGCTTCAGGCCCACGGGACGGCAGCACGCGAGCCCCATCGACGTCGATGTCGAACAAGGCCTTGTTCAGGGGCGCCGAAGGCCGAACCAGGGCCACGGTCAGGTCGAACTGGCGCGCGACGTCGAGCGTCTCGGCGACGTTTCGAATGAGGTTGCCGAAGCCGACAACCTTGCCGAACGAACTCGCCTGCGGTTGGACGAGCAGCACTTCCCGCGAACCCCACCGCAGCCGAAGGTGGTCCATCAGGCACGAGGCGCTATGCCCGCGAGCAGGCCGTGCTGCCTGAGCTCGCCGAGAGCCTTGTCGAAGAGGTCGGCGGAGCCCTCGGGATTGCGTTTGGTCCACTCGACGAGCTCGGCAATGCCGTCTTCGAACCGCACGGCCGGCTCGAACTCAAGGGTCTGGCGCGCCCGCGTGATGTCCGCGAAGATGTGGCGTACGTCGAAGGTCCTTCCCTGGTTGAGGATCTCCGGCTCGATGTCCTTGCCGAGCACACGCGCGAGCGTCCGCGCCACCTCCAGGATGCTGATCTGCGTGCCGGACGCAAGGTTCACTGGGAGGAAGTCCGCGCCCGGCGTCTCGAGCATCAGGATGAGGCCGGCCACGATGTCGTGGATGGACACGAAATCGCGCAGTTGCCCCCCATCCTCGAACACGACCGGCGCCTTGTCGTTCAGGAGCCGGCTGAGAAAGATGGCCGCAACACCCGCATACGGGTTGCTCAGGCTCTGGCGCGGTCCGAAGACGTTGAAGAAACGCGGCGCCACGGCCGGAATGCCGTACGTCTTGCCGATGAGCAGCACCATCTCTTCCTGGTGGTACTTGGTCATCGAGTAGATGCTGTCGCGATAGAGCGGCTTGTCCTCGGCGGTCAACGCCGGACTCAGACTCCGGCCGCAGCGGGGACAGCGCGGCTCCCAGTCCTTCCGGGCGAGCTGCGGCTCCTCGCGTAGGCGCGGGGCTTGCGGGCCGCACGTCGAGCACGTGTAGGCGCCTTCGCCGAAGACGCCGACCGACGAGGCCACGATCACTTTCTGAACGTGGTGCTTCTCGTTGACCAGGATGTCGAGCAGCAGGCCCGTTGCGCCCGTGTTGACCGAGACGTACCGGTCGATCTGATACATGCTCTGGCCGATGCTCACCGCGGCAGCGAAGTGCACGACCGCGTCGGACTGGAGCGTGAGGGCGGCCAGTTGCTCGCGGTTGCGGACATCTCCACGCACGTAGGTTGCCTTCGGGTTCACGTAGCTGGGCCACGTCCCCGACCTGTGTACCTGCGGTTCCAGGCTGTCGAGCACGGTCACGGCATACTCCCGCCGGACGAGTGCGTCGACCAGATGGGAGCCAATGTACCCAGCCCCACCCGTCACTAACACGGAACGAATCGCCATTTACGTTGTCCTCTCCGGCTGATTGGCTGCGGTTGCGACCAGCGCCCCCAGGTCGAGCGTCTCTAGCGCGCGGATGTCCACGGTCATGAACGGCGCGGCCGACGCGCCCCGGTATGCCTGTCGCGCGAAGTACAGGTGTGGGTGCAGGAACTTGTCATCGGACATCACCGCCACCGTGGGTGTGCCCAGAAGTGGGGCAAGCCAGGTCAGGCTGCCACACGTGGCGACAAACGCCTTTGCCCCCGCGATGACGGCAGTCTGCACCTCGAGGTTGTCGTTGGGTCGCATCAGGTGCCGGACGCTCAGGACCTGGTGTGCGGTCTCGAACCGGTAGTCCTCGTGATCGTCGAAGACCAGCCCCGTGTCCAGCAGCACGACGGGCAGAAGCCTCGAGGCAGCGGCAATTAGGGCGCGCATGGCCGCGCGAGTGCCGGGCGTGTCGGGCATCGACGCGGCTGTGTAGAACTTCACCGCGATGTACGCGGGCGGCAGGTCCCGCATCCAGTCGGGTCGTGGCGCGGCTTGTCGCGCCGCGCGCGTGTACAGCTGGACGAACGACAGCGACTGCTGCCCGAGCCAGTACCGCTTGAACAGGCGGTACATGTGCGATGGGTGAAGGACGTCGTACTCATGGACGCCGGCCTGCCGCGCGGCGTACTCGACGAGCTCGCGATCCAGGGCCGACAGTCTCAACTGCTTGCGGCTGCCCTCGCCGTTCAACCGGCGTTCCTCGTTGCGGGCGGCCAGCGCGCCGGGTTCGATGTGGTCGAAAATCTCGACGTAGGTCGCCGCGACGTCGCGGTACCAGCTCTTCACGCCGCCGCGCGACACGGCGACCACGCGTGCGGGATCAAGGCTGCACTCCGCCGCGACCCGGCGCAGGAACGGCACCCAGTAGAGGGCTTCGAACCCGACCTCCGAGAACCAGGGGCCGACGATCAGTGTCCGTCGGGTGCGTCCCAGGCGGCGGACTTCACGCAGCACGGCGGCTTCGGCCCGGCCGGCTTCCCGAATCTCACGCTGCCGCTCCATTCGCCGCCGGAGCCGGACCAGCGGCTTGTGGACGTTCTGCAGGCGACGCCACGTCGACACGGCCAGCGTGTAGGCGCGCCGCACACCGTTGCGGCACTGTTCACGGGTGACCTTCCAGCGCCGCTGGGCCTGCTTCTCCGCGCGCCGCGCCCACTTCCGCAGCCGGTTGCCCGAGCCGCGCGCCGCCTTGCTGAGCAGACGAACTATCATCACGCCAGCGCCTCCGCGACCCGGTCCGGATCGACCGCATCCAGCGAGACGGCGCCGTACGTGCGGCCGCCGAGCAGCGTGCAGGCGTGCCGGGCCATCGTGAGGTGCGATTGGTCGAAGCCCGTCCCGCTGGTATACACTCCCAACGCGGGGACGTCGAAGAACGGCGCCAGGTACGAGAACCCGCCGTACGTCCCCACGAAGGCGCGTGCGTTGCCGAGGATGGCCGTCTGGACCTCGAGGTTGGAGCGTGCCTCGGCGCGTGCCAGCACCGAGAGGACGGCGACGCCATCAGCGCCGGCGTGATCGTCCATCGACTGGGCGGTCGCGAGCGACACCACCGGGAGCCGCCGCGACAGCGCCGCGGTCAGCCGCGCAGTGCCCTGACGCGTCTCCGGAGCACTGAAGAAGCAGTCGTTGGTGTAGAACTTCACGGCAATGTAGTGGCCCGGCGCGTACGGAAACCCCTGGGGCAGGGGCGGCGGCGGCACCGCTTCGAAGCGCGAGTGCCGCGCAACCCAGTCAACTCCGGCGTGCCGCCACCAGTAGGGCGCAAACAGGCGGTACATGAGCGACGGGTGCAACACGCCGGCGTCGGCGCAGCCGAGCCGCTCGCGGAGGCTGTCGAGAATCGACTCGTCGAAGTTGGTCGAACGTACCTGCTTCTGCTCGCCGAGCGCGTCACGCCGCGCGGCGTTGCCCGAACGAAAGGCGTCGAGACCGACGACGTCCAGAACGTCGGCGTAGCGTGCGCCGATGCCCTGGTACCAGCTTGCCGGGCCTCCGCGCGACACAATCGTCACGCGCGCCGGGTCGATGCCGACCGCATCACGCGCCCAGCGAAGGAACGGTATCCAGTACAGGATCTCGAATCCAACCTCCCCGAGCCAGGGGCCGGCCAGGATCGGTCGTTCTGAACGCGCGACGCGCTGAAGCTCCCCGAGTACCTTTGCCCGGACGACCTCCGCTCGCAGACGGCCCCAGGCGAGGCGCGCGGAAGCCGGCGCCAAGCGGCGCAGCAGCCGGCTCATCCCGGTTGCGCGGAGCCCAACCGTCGCTCCGCCTCACACCAGTCCTCCATCGTGTCGATGGAGAGCGACTCGGCGGCCGGGATGATCAACGGACGGCAGTCGGTGCCGTAGATGCTGCCCGCCGCGATCGTCGTCCGCCAGAACGTATAGACGGTCCCATCCCGAACGTAGGCCTCGCGCGCGTCCTGGCGCCGCGTGACGCGGTGCGCGTCCGGGAGGAAGGTCACCAGCCGGCCGTCCTCCACCCGCATCACATAGTCCGGCGACAGGTGAAGCGGAAGCCTGACGACCGACACCACCGAGTCGGCGCCGGTCTCCCGCAGGAGGCGCACCGATTCGGCGATGTGCGCGCCGCGGCGAAGTGGTGAAGTCGGCTGCAGTAACACAATGACCTCAGGCATCCAGCCGCTGCGCGCCAGCTCGGCGAGCGCGTGCTCGATAACGGGCCGCATCGGCGTCGTATCCTCGGCCAGCGCGGGGGGACGGAGAAACGGGACCTCGATGTCCAGCCGCTCGCCGAGCGCCTTGATTTCCTCGGCGTCGGTGGACAGGACGAGACGATCGATCACGGCGGAGGCGCGGGCCGCATCACGCACGTACTCGAGCAGCGGCCGGCCGGCCAGGAGCCGGACGTTCTTGCGAGGTACGCCTTTGGACCCTCCCCGTGCGGGAACCAGGCCGAGGACGCCCTTGGGGGTCATGATCGCGGCACGTTCTGCACGTAGCGGATCTCGCCCACGAGCCTCGCGACCTCGGCTGCGGCCGGCAGCGCCTCGGGTTCGGCCTCCCCCGGTACGCACACATACCCCACGTGCAGGTGATCGGCCGCGAAGTCGACACGCGCGATCTGGAATCCCGCCCGACGCAGGTAGGTTTCCATCGTGAATGGCGTCAGGTAGTAGGGATGGTCAATCTTCACCGCTTCTTCCACGGACCAATTCCGCAGGTACGCGGCGCGAAAATCCACGATGTCGATGAACAGGACGCCGTGATCGGCGAGCAGCGCGCGCAGCGCTGCCAGCGATCCGGTGATGTCGAGCAGGTGATCGACGGTCTGGCACATCGCGATCACCTCGAAGCGCCCCTCGCCCCGATAGTCCTCGACGAAGCCGCTCACCGTCTCCAGTCCAAGCGCCCGGGCCTCGGCGATTTCTGCCGGGGCAGGATCGATCACGGTCCCGGTGAGTCCGAAGCGGGAACAGAAAGCGTACGCCACCACACCGGTCGACCCACCGACATCCAGCAGGCGCCCGCCGCGAAGGCGTTCGACGTACGGCGCGATCAGGTCGCTGCGTTCCGCCGCGTACGCTCGCTGCTCGGCCTGCACGGTGGTGGCGTCGATGAGGCGCCCGTGGTAGGCGCTCACCAGCGGCCGGTATACGCCCGCGTAGAAGGCGCCGTACGCCTCGGCCGTCATGACCGGATTGAGGAACACCAGCCCGCAGCGGCGGCACGCATGCGCCGTTGCGGCGTACCCGTAGCGATCCCGATGGGCGAGAACGATGAACACGGAGGCGCCACACAGGTTGCACCGGTCGACGGCGCGCTTCGGCTGACTGTCGTACGCGTAGTCCAGCCCGGCGATTCGTCCGGCGCGTTCGCGCCGCAGCGTGTCTTGGTCAGTAGGTGAGACGCTTTTCAATGGTCAACTCCGCCGTTGCGAGCAGGTCGGCGATGCGTTCTCCCGCCCTGCCGTCGCCGTAAAGGACGTCAGGCTCGCAGGCGCCGTTGGCCAGATGCGTCCGGATCGCCTCGCGTATCTGCGCGCGATCGTAGCCGACGTCGATCACGTTGCGCCCGCGCTCGCGTCCGGCCTGCCGCGTGCCGATGTTCACGGCCGGGACCCCCAGGAAGGAGCACTCACGGATCGCGACGCTCGAGTTGCCCACGATGCAGCTGCAGTTCGTCAGCAGCTTCAGGAAGTCCTCCGGGAGCATGTTCCGGAACAGATGGATGTTCGCGTCGCGGTGCTGCTCGCGGAACATCCGAATGCCCTTGGACGTACCGTCGGAGCCCGCGTCGACGTTCGGCCAGAACCACAACGTGGGGCGACCCGCATCGTGGACCGCGTGCAGGGTCTCCTCGATCTGCCGGCGGGCCTCGTCGTACTCGGTCGTGACCGGATGCTGCATGACCACGATGAAGCCCTTGGAGAGATCCACTCGCTCACCGACACCGCCGTACCGTTCGAACGGGTCGAAGTCGAGGGCCGGGTTCGCCCGGACCTTGGCGGCGAGATCGATTGATGGACAGCCGGTCAGGTGGACGTGGCGCGGATCCTCACCCAGTCGGATCACCCGCTGGCGCGACAGCTCGGTCGACACGAAATGGAGATCGGCGAGCTTCGTCACAGCATGGCGGACCTTCTCGTCGATCGAGCCGGTGACCTCGCCGCCCTGCACGTGCGCCACGGGGATGTTCATGTACGACGCGGCCACGGCCGTCGCCAGCGTTTCGTACCGGTCCGCCACGGTGACGACCACGTCGGGCTGGTGATTGTCGAACACGGTCGCGAGCTCGACGAGCCCGAGGCCGGTCGACTTCGCGGAGGTCACGAGGTTCTCCCCTTCCAGCACCATGTAGACGCGCGACTTCACCTCGAAGCCATCGTGCTCGATGCTCCGGACGGCGTGGCCGTAGCGTTCCAGAAGCGCCGAGGCCGCCACGACGAGGACCAGCTCGAGGTCGGGGTGGTTGTCGATGGCCCGGAGGGCGGTCTTGATCCGCGCATAGCTGGGACGGGCGGTCACGAGCACACAGATCTTCCGCTTCACGATTGCTGGTCTCCCTCGAGATCATCCTCCCGCAACTGCTCGTCGGCGTCGAGCCGGCGCCTGAGGCGCCGCCCGATGAGGCCGGCCAGCCGCGAGGCCGGCAAACCAGTGCCGGGCTTCTTCGCCGTCAGATGCGCGGCGGTCAGCGTCGTTCCCGCCTCGATCGGGATGCGAGCCACGATGCTCTTGTTGAACACCGCCCTGAGGGGGGCCATCTCCTCGGCGAGCGCATCCTTGTCCACCGGATTCGCCCGCATACGTTCGATGAACCGGACCCCCCGGACGAGCTCGGCGAGTTCCTCGATGGTCACCGAGGCGGGAACGTCAGGACCGAACTGCCGGCGGCTGAGGGCCACGTGAACTTCGACGACATCGGCCCCCAGCGTCGCCGCCGCCAGCCCCGGGAAGATGGTCGCGGAATGATCCGAGAGCCCACACAGGCAGCCGTAGCGATCGCGGAAAGCCGTCATCAGGTTCAGCCCGACCCGCTCGGGGGGGCAGGGATACGCCGTCGTGCACTGCATCACGGCGAGCGGCACCTGCCGCGCCTGCAGGCGATGCACGACCCTGTCCAGCTCGGCCATGCTGCTCATCCCTGACGACAGCAGGATCGGCTGTCTTGTCGCGGCGATTCGGTCCAGCATCGGATCGTTCGACACCTCTCCCGAGCCGATCTTCCACATGTCCATGCCGACGCGCTCGAGCAGCTCGACCGCCTCAATCGAGAAGGGCGAGCTGAGGAAGACCAGGCGCTTCTCGCGGGCGTGCTCGGCCAGGCCCCGCCACTGGGCCTCGGTGAACTCCATCCGCTTCCAGTACTCGTACCGGCTCGCGTCCTGCAGACTGAACTTCACGCGGAACGGCTCCGCGGGTGTGCTCTCGGCGTGGGCGATGTGCGTCTGAAACTTCACTGCATCCGCGCCGGTGTCCGCGACGGCGTCGATGAAGGCGTGCGCGAGCCCCAGCGAACCATCGTGCGTGAGCGCAACCTCCCCGATCACGAAACAGCGGCCGCCGCCGAGGGAGGGGGCGGAGACCGTCATGGCTGCACCGCCGGATTCACCTGGCCGAGAAGGTCGTCCAGTGTGTGGACGTCGCGCGTCGCCAGCACGACGAACGGCGGGGCCTCGAGCTCCCGGAACGTGCGATGGGCGACCTCGAGATGATCGGCGCGGAACCCCGACGGCACGTCGTAGAAAGCCATGGTGCGGACGCCGAGCAGCGGACCGAGGTACGAAAAGCCCCCGTATGTCGTCACCAGCGCATCGGCGCCGGCAATGACGCGCGTCTGCACGTCCAGATTGTTCGATGGGTTCATCAAATGGTCCACCCTGAAGACGCGCGGCGAGGTCTCGGGCTGATACTCGTTGTGATCGTCCATCTGCAGACCGGTATGGAGCAACACCACGTCATACCGGCTCGTCACCCGCGCCAGGACGTCGCGCACGAACCTTACCGTGTCGGGGGAGTTCGGCAGACCGAGGTTCGAATAGAACTTGACCGCCACATACCGCTGCGGAAGGCCTGGCACGATGCCCCGGGGCTCGACCCGCAACGGGCGGGGTAACAGAAACGGCCGCACGACCTCGAAGGGCGCCTCCTGCATCCAGAAGGGCCTGAACAGATGGTACATGAAACGTGGGTGCAGCCACTCGAATTCGCCCAGCCCACGCGACGCGCCGGCCCTGCGGACCAGCCCGTCCTCGAACGCCGTGGTGGCGTATTGTTTCTGTCCGTGCTGGTCGGTCACGCGCTCGTCGAGCGCCTGACGTAGCCCGTCGACCGAACAGTGGTCCAGGGCATCAACATAGTGCTCCGCGATGCCTCCATACCAGGCGGCGGTCCCGCCCCGCGAGACCACGGTCACGCGGGACGGCCGGATGTCGGCGTACTTGAGCGCCCAGCGGACGAACGGAATCCAGTACAGGAGCTCGAAGCCCGTCTCGCTGAGCCAGGGACCGACGATGACGGGCCGGCCGTTCCGGCGCGCGCGGTCCAGCAGTTCGACCAGCAGCTCGAAGCTTTCGCTCCGCTCGATGTCGGCAGGACCGACCATGCCGCGTTTGGGCGTCGACGGCCGGAGCCGCCGACGTGAGCGGGAACCCGCATCGCGAAGACGCCGCCCGACCCGTGTCAGGGCCTTCCGGGCACGGTTGCGCGCCCTGCGCACCCGGCGGGCGGCGTCCTTGGCGGCGTCCCGGGATCGGCGTGGCCAACCCCGCGACGCGACCAGGCCCCGCAGGAGCGGACCGGCAACGAGGCGCCCCGCCAATGCCCCTCGGCTGGGCGCAGGCGCCGGGCTCCTGCCCAGGGCTTCGATGGCGTCGACGAAGCGAGGCGTCGCCGGCGCATCGAGGCCGAAGGGGCGAATGAACTCCCGCACGAACGGCGCATTGTCAATCGGCAGCGTCCCGGCAATCGCGCCCGCAAGCTGCGGCAGATGCTCGTCGATGGACCGCGAGGTATGCAGCAGGCCGCCGCCGACCGTCAGGAGGTAGTGGAAGTGCAGGGTGCCTTCCTGGCTCTTCCAGTACTTCTGGGGCAGAATCGCTAGCACGGGACGACCGACGATGCCGGCCTCCAGAAATGCGCTGGTGTTCAACCCGACCACCGCCGCGGCGTGGTACATCGCATCGAAGTAGTCGTCGCGCGACTGGGTGTCGATCGGATTCGACCCGTGAAAAGCCACGCCCAGCTGCGACACGTCGTGCCCCGCCCACTCGTCGGGGCGGCCGGGATGCGGGCGGACGAGAATGCCTATCCCCTGGAGCCTCACGTCGCGGCTCTCCCGGACGGCGCGTATCCATTCGACGGTGAAATCCGCTTCGGGAGGGTCGCCGCGGAAGAGCGAGGAGCACACGTACAGAACGAAGGGGCGATCGGCCCGAAGGCCCATGGCCGCGCAGAACGTCTCTCGGCTGCGTGTGGGCCGCCGCCCGAACCACTGGTCGTAGCACTGGGCGCCGGTGACCGCCACCCGTGACTCCGTCACGCCGTGCATCGTCAGCGCTTCCTGTTTCTGAACCGGGTTCCAGACGGTGACCAGATCGGTCGGCATGCGGATTCGCGCCTTGCTGGAGAGGTGGTCCCAGCTGCCGACCGCCAGGACCGTCCGGATGCCGAGCAACCGCGCGCCCTTCAGCATGTCCAGCTGGGGCGAACCCAGATCGATGAGCGGCGTGAGGATGACGACATCCGGTGCGTGTCCGCTGAGCCACTCCACATAGGGCTGGTGGGCGGGAATGCCCGCCTCCAGCAGGTCCAGCCCGGCGCGAAGCGCGGCCCGGCCGGGCCGGAACCGGAAGCCCGCCTTCTCCACCAGGGCCACCGTCAGCGATGGCGTGCGCTCCTTGGCGCGCCTCCTCAGCATCGGCGCACGGTCGAAGGCGCGCTCCAGGTATCGCAGGTAGTCCTGCGAGAGCCGGACCGCGGTGCCAATCGTGAACCATGGATCGTCCTTCGATCGCGCTGGCGTGTACCCCCAGCTCACGGATGGGAAACGCGCCGCGAGCCGCTGTACCATCGCGAGCCCGCCGGACCCATCCTCACGATCCGCCGCCAGGTGCAGGTGGTGTCCGCGCTCGGCGAGCTCGACGAGGGCCGATTCGAAGTTGCGCAGGTACCCGAAGTGCCTGGCGCCGACAACGATCTTCATCGCTTCGTGGAACGCCGGTCCACCATGCCCTCGCCGAGTCCGAGCCCGACGCGCAGTACGTTCAGGTCCTGAAGGTCGAGTGGCAGGAACGACGCTGAGTTCAGATCCGTGAAGACCCGCTTGGCAATCTCGAGGTGGTCGATGCGGAACCCTGACCCGTCGGAGTAGAAGGCCAGCGCGTTCACGCCCAGCAGAGGCGCCAGGTAGGAAAAGCCGCCGTAGGTGCCGACGAAGGCGGAGGCGCCGGCAATGACGCGTGTCTGCACGTCCAAGTTGTTGCGCGGCGTCATCAGGTGATCGAGGGTGTGAATGCGCTCGCGCGCGCCGGCCGGGAAGTCGGCGTGATCGTCGAACTTGACCCCGGTGTTGAGCAGCACCACATTGTGGCCGGCCGAGAGGTGGGCCAGGTAGGATTGGATGAAGGCGCGGTTCGACGGGATGTCTGGGAAACTGTGGTTCGTGTAGAACTTGACGGCGACATAGTCGTCCGGCAGATGTGCGGCCAGCTCGCCGAGGTCAGGCCGCTCGATGCGCCGGTGCACCGTGAACCCCTGCACCAGGCCGACGGATGCCTGGAGGCGCCAGAAGATCCGGAAGAGGCGGTACATCAGCGAAGGGTGCAGCACGTCCACCTCGCGAAGACCGGCGGCGTGCTGCACGCGATCGAGAATCTCCTGATCGTAGTCCGCGATCTCGACGTGTTTCTGCAAGCCTCCCTGCTGGAGGATGCGTTGGTCGTTGCGCGTGCGGAACTCGTCGGGCGTGTAGAAGTCGAAGACGTCGTGGTAGTTCGTGCTGAGATGGCGGTACCACGTGGCGCACCCGCCGCGGGAGACAATGAACAGCCGATCGTCACGGAAGTTGCCGTAGCGTTTCGCCCAGTTCAAGAACGGGATCCAGTAAAGCAGCTCGAACCCGGTTTCGCTCAGCCACGGCCCCACGAGGATCGGTTTGCCGGAGCGCGCCACGCGGTTCAGCGCTTCCTTCGTGTCTTCGACTTCCTCGACCGAATCGAAGAGGTTCTGCGCACGGTTCCGTATTCGTTCCGACTTCGGCAGGACCACTTGCGGCTGCTCGGTGCGCACCCGCTTAAGGATGAGGCGCTTCAGGAACTGCCGCGTACCGCGTTTGGTGTTTTGGATGGCACGCTTCAGTTCGCGCCGGCTGGTCTTCCGGAACGTCAGCCAGCGCGAACGCAGCAGACGCAGCCAGATGAGGGGATACAGTGCCGGCCGGATCAGCCACGACCACCACGGTGTGCCCGCCCTGGCCGGCGCGGGCGCCTCCGCCATGGCGACGATCCCGGCGGTCAACACGGGAGTCGCCGGGTGGTCCAGGCCGAAGGGGCGGACGAATGCCGTGACGAACGGCTTCGTCTCCGGCGGCGCGTCGCGCAGGGCGGCGGCGAGCTGGACAAGGTGTTCCTCGATGCCGCGGCCCACGCGCAGGAGGCCGCCGGCGAGCTCGGTGAGGTACCGCCAGTGGATCGTGCCCTCCTGGTTGCGGGCGTATTCCGGCACCAGGACCGAGAGTACAGAACGGCCCACGACACCGGCCTCGATGAGTGCGGACGTGTTCAGACCGACGATGACCTGACTGTGGTACAGCGTGTCGAAATAGTCCGACTTCCCGTCGTCGTCGACCGGGTTGCCTGATCGCACCGTGACCCGGTCGTGGTCGGAGAAATCGGCGCGGCGCCACTCATCGACACGCTGGGGGTGCGGACGGATGAGGAGGTTGGCATCTCGAAGCGCGGGGTCCGAGCTCGCCCGCACGGCGGTCACCCACTGCTCCACCAGATCGGCCTCGGGTGGGCTGCCGCGGAAAAGCGAGGAGCAGACCCAGGTCACGATCGGCTTGTCCGGGTCCAAACGGCGCTTCCGGCAGAATTCCTCGCGTCCGACGCGCGGCTGCCGATCGAACCACTGATCGAAACACTGCGCGCCCGTCACCACGACGCGATCGGGTGGCACGCCGTGGAACTCGACGGCTTCGCGCTTCTGCGTCTCGTTCCAGAGGAACACGCGGTCGGGGACCGAGCGGATGAGCGACTTGCTCGAGAGGTGGTCCCAGCTGCCCACGCAGAGGGCCGTACGGAAGCCCTCCGCGCGCGCGGCTCGCAGGTGGTCGATCTGTGGCGATCCCAGCTCCACGAGGGGCGTGAGCAGGACCAGGTCGGGCTGTTGCGCCCGCAGGTACGCGCGCAGGCTGCCGCTGAGCGGAATCGAGCGTTCGAGCAAGGACAGCAGGCCGCCCATGACCGCGCGGCCCAGGACGGTGCGGTACCCCAGCAGATTGAGCACCGCAAGCGCGATGGTCGGAATCCGCTCCTCGGCCCGCAACCGCAAATGCGCGGCAGCGTCGTAGCGAGCATCCTGGTAGCGCAGGAAATCCTGCGCCAGCCGGAGGCGCGTCGCGAGCCAGCACCAGTTGTCGGCTTGACGATCGGGCGTCCAGCCGGTCGTGATCGACGGATGCTCGCGCGCCCACCGCTCCACCATCTCGCGGCCGCCGAGCGTCTCCTCGCGATCCGCGGCGAGGTGGACCGTATGGCCACGCCCTGCGAGGTCAAGAACGACACTCTCGTAGTTGCGGAGGTAGCCGAAATGACGCGCCAGGAAAAGAATCTTCATCGTATGAGGTCACGCACGCGTTTGAGCGCCCACTGGGTCCGCATCGCCAGCTTGCGCCGGCGGTGCTGACGCCACTTCTGCCGGCGATCGCGGCGGTGTTGACCGACGAGCGCGTCGCGCGCACTCTGTTCGGCATGCTGCCTGCCGTCCTCCAGCAGGCGCCGGAGCAGCCCGTTCCGCGACGAGGCGAGGCGGAGCGCGGTCCAGCGCGCCCAGACCGGCGCCGCGGGCTTCACCGAGGTGACCGGCGTGCGGGCGAGCGCTTCCACCGCGTCGGCAAACACCGGCGTGGATGCTCGGTCGAGCCCCCGCGGGCGCACAAAGGCGCGCAGAAAACGCTGCTGACGCGCGCGTTGTCCGTCGCCGTCACGCTCGAGCGCCCGCAGCTGCTCCACGTGCTCGCCGTACGAACGGGCCACCATGAGCAGCCCTTCTTCGATCTCCAGCAGGTAGCGGAAGTGCAGCATGCCGCGCTGGTGCAGGTCGAGCTCGGGCAGTAGAATCGTCATCACCGGACACCCGGCGATTGCCGCCTCGAGAAACGCGCTCGTCACGAGGCCGACCACCGCAGAGCTGTAGGCCAGCGCATCGAAGTAGTCGGCCTTCGCGTCGCCCGTGACGGGGTTGGCGCCAGCAATGACGACGGGGCCCAGCTCGGGCCAGCGAATGCCTTCCCACTCCTTCCGACGTTCCGGGTGCGGACGGATCAGAATCGCCGCGTCTCGCACCTCCGGGTCGTCGCTGCGGCGAATCTCCTCGATCCAGCGTCGCACCAGGCGCGACTCGCCGGGGTCGGGCGTGAGCGCCGAGCAGACCCAGAGATACAGCCGCCGACCTGGCGGCAGGCCCATGGCGATGGCAAACGCCTCGCTTGTCCGCGACGGCTGCCGATCGAACCACTGATCGTACACCTGCGCGCCGGTGACGACGATGCGATCGGGCGGCAGCCCGTGGAGTTCCACGGCCTCGCGCTTCTGCGTGTCGTTCCAGACGAACACCCGATCGGGCGCCACCCTGATCAGCGCCTTGCTGGAGAGGTGATCCCAGCTGTAAACGCACACGCCGGCAGGCACGCCGGCTGCCATCGCGGCGCGCACATGATCGATCTGCGGCGCGCGGGAGTTGGTGACCGACGTGAAGAGCGCCACGTCCGGGCGTTCGGCCGCGAGGAGCGCAAGCATGCCCACGTGGATCGGCATCGCACGGTCGATGGCGTCCAGTGCGCTCATGAGGGCGCGTCGCCCCCGTGGGGTGTTCACTAGCGGCACACGCAGCGCCGCGATCATTGCGCGCGGGACCCGATCCGAGGCCCGTGCGAGCAGCTTCGGAAACGGATCGAAGGCCGGATCGAGAAACCGCAGGTAGTCGATCGCCTGACGGACCTTGCGAGCCACCCGAAACCAGCCTTCCGGCTCGGGGACCGGCGCCCAGCCCCAGCGGACCGCCGGCCAGCGCGCCGCGAGCCGCTCGACCAACGCCCGCCCGCCCAGGTCTTCCGGCTCGTCGGCGAGCAGGAGCAACTCGTGACCACGGGCGGCGAGCTCGTCGACGAGAGACTCGAAGTTTCGGAAGAACCCGAAATGCAGCGCCGAGATGACGACCTTCATCGATGCCGCCGCAGGAGCCAGTCGGCCACTTCCAGATCGAACGGCGTGTCGACGTCCACCGATTCGTGGGGGTCCATCACATAGGGCCGCGAGTCGTCCCCGTACAGGCTGCCGGCGACGATGACATCCAGGCGTGTCGCGAGGACGGCTGGGCCGTTCCGCGCGTAGAGGAGGGGCTTGTCCTGGCGGCGCGTGGCCGCGGGTCCCGGCTCGTACGGCCGCAGGCGCCCGGCCTCGAGGCGCAGGGCGGCGCCGGGGACGAACTGGTGCGGGATGGGAACGACGCTGACGACAGAATCGGCGCCGGTTGCGGCAAGCAGCTCGAGGGCCTCGTCAATGTGCGATGCGCGCCGGAGCGGCGACGTGGGCTGGAGAAGGACGATGACATCCGGCTGGTAGCCTTCCCTCACGCGGAGCTCGACGGCGAGCGACTGCAGCACCGGCAGCATCGGAGTGTCGGAGGCGGCAAGGGCGGCGGGTCTGAGAAACGGCACCTCGGCTCCGAGGCGCTGGGCCAGCCGCGCGATCTCCTCGTCGTCGGTGCTGACGATGACGCGCGACACCCGGGCGCCGCCGAGCGCACTCTCGACAGCCCACTGCAGCAGAGGCTTGCCCCCGACCTCCGCAAGGTTCTTGCGCGGAATCGCGGCGGACCCCCCGCGCGCCGGCACGACGGCCAGTACCTGCATTAATAGTGAATCCGCTTCTGGGAGCGGAGCGGAGTCGTGGCCAGGACGGCCGCGATTCGTTCGCCCGCCCGCCCGTCGCCGTAGATGTGCACACTCTCGAACCGGCCGTGCGCGACCTGCCGCCGTACGGCTTCGGCGATCTGCGAGCGGTCGTGCCCCACGTCGATGACGTTCGGACCGCGCTCGCGGCCCGCCTGCCGCGTGCCGATGTTCACGGCCGGCGCACCGAGGAACGCCGCCTCACGGATCGAGGCGCTGGAGTTGCCGACTAGGCAGGCGGCGCGTATCATCAGACGCACGTAGGTCTCCACCGGGAAGTTCTTGTAAAAACGGACATGGTCGGGCCGCTCGCGTTCCCTGAACTTCCGTATTCCCCGCGCGACGTCGTCCGATCCGGCGTCGACGTTGGGCCACAACATGATGGTGGGGATACCAAGCTCGGCGATCGCCGCCAGCGTCTCCGTGATCTGCCGCTCCCCCTGGCCGTACTCGGTGGTCACCGGGTGCTGGCTGACAAGCAGGAATGGTCGGGACACGTCCACGTGCCCGCCCACGCCCTCTCGGTCGAACCAATCGAGATCGAGGCCGTTGCGATCCTCCATGGCGATCTCGGCCACGAGGTCGATGCGCGGACACCCGACCACGTGTACCGATGCCGGGTCTTCGCCCATCCGCACGATACGATCCGCTGCCAGGCGGTTAGCCGGAAAGTGCAGGTGCGCGAGTTTGGTCACGGCATGACGGATGCTCTCGTCGATCGTTCCCGTGACCTCGCCGCCCATGGTGTGCGCCACGGTGAGGTTCATGTACGACGCCGCGACCGCGGTGGCCATGGTCTCAAAGCGGTCGCCGACGCTGACGACGACGTCGGGCCTCAGCATCTCGAAAAGCGTGGGGAGCTCCAGCAGTCCCAGGCCGGTAGACTTGGCCATGGTGACGGGGGTCTCGCCCTCGATGATCATGTTGACCCGGGCGTCTGGCACGAATCCGTCGCGCTCGATTATGTCGACGACCGAGCCGAACCGATCGAGGACCGCCGAGGCGCCCACGATCACCTGCAGGTGGAGGTCGGGATGCGCCTTGATCGCCCGCATCGCAGCCTTGATGCTGCTGTAGTTCGCCCGTGAGCCGATCACCACGCAAATCTTACGCATGAAAGATGCCTGAGGTGAACGGCGGCAGGTCCCGCGTGTCGACGCGTGGAATCTCGAACGGTCCGTCGCTTACGGGATCCGCAATCCGCCGCGTCGTCGTGAACGCCATCGCGTATCCGGCCGCAAACAGCGCCGCGACCGTCGCCGCCGTGTACGTGTGCACGTGGCCGTAGGGGTAACAGAACGGAACGGACGCCTGGCCCGTCAGGGCGCGGATGCGCGCGACGCCGCGCGCGACTTCGTCGTCCAGGTCGCGCCCGGCCAGCCGCGACATGACCCGATGGCGCTCCGTGTGAAACCCAAACGTCATGCCGCTCCGCGACATCTCGCCGACGTCCGACGCCGACAGGTACAGGCCTCTCGCCGCATCGATTTCGTCGCCCACGTGGCGCGTGAACAGCCGGGTCAGCACCTCGTCGGCCGCCGCGTACGGCAACTCATAGTTCAGGAGGTGCTTGATCGCGGCCTCGTCCGGCGCGGTGTCGTAGCGATAGACCTCGCCGCGTCGCGGCAGCCCGCCCGCGGACGGCATCTCCTTGAGCGCCTCGCTGACGGCCTCCGCAAACCGCGCGCCTCCGAGGGCCTCGATCAGCAGATGTACCTTGTGCACGTTGAGGAGGCGGGGCGGGTCGTCGAGCGCGCTGCCGGTGATGAAGAATACGCCGGTGCAGCCCCGTGCCACGAGACGGGACCAGACCGCATCCCGGTGGTCGAGAAAGCCGTCGTCAAAGGTCAGGAGCGAGGCGTCGCGGACGAGTGGCCGGCGGTCCGCGATCGAGGATGCGAACTCGCCGTAGTCCACCGGCGGCCACGCTGCGGCAAGCCAGTCGAGTTGCGCGTCGAAGTCACGCAGCGAGAGGGCGTTGACGCCCCGCGTGCCAGCAGGCGTGTCCCGCACGTAGTGGTACATGGCAACCAGGCAGCGCCCCGTCACGGCCTTTGCTGCGTGAGAAGGGGCACGGCCGCATCGCGGCGTGCCCTGTCGCTGAGGTACTCGTCGACCATGCCGGTGTCGAACTGCCGGTACATCCGGCGCACGGCGTCGGCAGAGAAGTCCTGTCGCTGGTACAGCCGGCCGCCGCCGGCCTGCGGGACTGCGCGCGCGCGGTTCTCGGCGTGCAGGCGGGCGCAATCGATCAGCGCCCGGACCCCGGCTACGATGGCCTTGTTCCCGAGATCGTGCGGTCCGTCGGCGGCGCTGATCTCGGGCCGGGCGTGCTCAAGGATGGGGCCGGTGTCGATGCCCGCGTCGAGGTAGTGCACCGTGGCGCCCACTAGCTCCGGCTCGCGGTTGACCAGCGGCCAGAAGTTGGTCCCTGCGCCGCGATAGTACGGGGAAAGGCCGAGGTGCAGGTTGATGATCCGTCCGGAAAACCGGCTGATGATGTCGCCGCGCAGCAGCCCAGTTCCGAAGACGAGCACCACGTCGGGGTCGAGCGCGGCCATGGTCTCGATCTCGGCGCGGTCGTTCACGAGGCCTGGGGCGCCGCGGCGCACAACGGCGGCGGGGTCCAGATCGAGGCGGGTGTCGCCGACGAAGAACCGATGCTCGGCCGCATCGCGCGCAGCGAAGTGCCGCGCGATCACCTCGTGGTCGCTCGCGGTCGTTGCGTACCGCTCCGGAACAAAAGACTTCTCCTCCTGCCAGACGCCGGCGACGTCGAGGTCCCGCGCGATCGTGTTGATCGCGTGTTGGTGGCGGAGGAACGTGCTCGAGAGCACGACCACGCGCGGGTTCCGGCTCATTCGGGGCGGCCCCCGACCAAGCGCCAGAGGCGCTGCGCCACGAGCTCACGCACGCGGTCGCGTCGCGACCGACGCAGGAGCTCGCGCTTCTTGCGCTGGCGGGCTGCCTTGGCCGCACGTTTGGCGGCCTTGATCGCCCGCTCCTCCGCCGCGCGACGCCGGCGTCGCGCCGCCTTCTCGAACCACCGCGGCACTCGCGCGGCGAAGTCGCCCGCCAGCCGCATCAACTTCTCGCGCCGTTTCGCACGGAGATGCGCGGCCCGCCGGCGTAGCTCGTCGTGCTCCCGCGGGCTCAGTAGCAACGCGCGCACGGGCCAGCGGTCCGCGTTCGCGACGACCCACCTGGCCAGCGGCGGAGCCACGGGCCTGGCCGGTGCAGGAGGCTGGGCCGGCGCGTCGAGCGCGCCTTCGATGGCCGCCACGTACCGGTCAGTCGCGGAAACACCCCGCCCATGCGGGCGGATGAAGTGCGCCACAAAAGACGCGCTCCGTGCCGCGGCCGCGTCCGGATTGTCCAGCACGGCCGCGAGCTGCTCGATGTGAGACGCCATGTCGCGGGCCGCGTGCAGCAGCCCGTGGTCTGCGTCGAGCAGATAGCGGAAGTGGAGCGTGCCTTCCTGGTTCTCGGCGAACTCTGGCAGCAGCAGCGTCAGCACGGGCCGGCCGACGATCGCAGACTCCAGCATTGCGCTGGTGTTCAGGCCAACGACCACCGCGCTGTAGTACATCGAATCGAAGTATTCGGTCCGGGCGGCGGGGGTCATCGGATTGCTGCCGAACAGCACCGTGGGCCCGAGCCCGTCCAACGTGACGTCGCGCCACTCTGCCAGGCGCGAGGGATGCGGCCGGATCAGGATCGGCACGTCGCGCAGCCTGACCTCGCCGCTGCCGCGCACCTCCTCGACCCACCGGCGCACGAACCGGGCCTCGGACGGGCTCCCCCGGAACAGCGCCGAACAGACATACAGCACGAACGGCCGGTCATCAGGGAGACCGGCGTCGGCCGCGAACTCCCGTCGACTGCGTCCGGGCGTCCGGCCGAACCACTGGTCGAAGCACTGTGCCCCTGTCACGACGACGCGCGCGCGCGGAACACGGTGCAGTTCGACCGCCTCACGCAGCTGCGTCTCGTTCCACACCGTCACGACATCGGGCATGTCGCGCAGCATCGACTTGCTGGAGAGGTTGTCCCAGCTCCAGACGCAGAACACCGTGCGGAGGCCGATGCGACGTGCCGCCGCCAGGTACTCGACCTCAGGCGAGCCGAGGCCAATGAGCGGCGTGAAGAGCACGATGTCGGGCGCCTGCTCGCGCAGATACTCCTCGGCGCTGGTGTCCTGCGGCAGCGCGAGCTCGAGGCGGCGCAGTCCGCCCTCAATGGACCGCCGTCCTGCCGCGCCGAGGACCCGGTCGGCCCACACCACGCCGCGCGGTGCCCGGTCCGCTGCACGAGCGCGCAGCCTTGGCGTGTCGACGTATTCGGGAGCGGCGTACCTGAGGTAGTCCAGCCCGAGACGGACACGTTCGGACACATCGCGGGCAGACTGCGTGGCGACAGCGGGTGTCCACCCGACGGTAATCCCAAGATGCGCGGCCGCCAGCTGCTCGACGAGCTGAAGGCCGCCCTGTTTTTCCTGCTGCGTGGCCGCCAGGTGCACCCGGTGTCCTCGGGCCGCGAGCGCGGCAAGCGCCCCGTCGAAGTTGCGCAGGCACCCGAAATGCCACGTGATGAACAGGATCTTCGCCAACTGCCTCGATCAGGCCTTCAGGACGTACTCTGTGGACATCTCGCGCAGTTGCGGGAGGTACTTGCGCCCCCACCCAACCATCTCGCGCAGCCCATCCTGGAGGGAGATCTCGGGTTCCCAACCGACGTCGTTCTTGATCGCGCTGCTGTCCAACCAGTACCGCGAGTCCTGTCCGAGGCGATCTGGCTTCTCCTCGACGAGCTGCTCGAACGAGATGCCCAGCGCATCCGCAGTCATGCGCACCAGGTCCCGGATGGCGGTCGGCATCTTGGGGCCGGCGTTGTAGACCTTCCCGAGCGGCGCCCGCTCCGACACGAGGTGGATGGCGCGCGCGAGGTCGGCCGCGTGGATGTAGGACTTCTCGGCTCGACCGCCGCCGTGCAGGGGCAGCTTCTGGCCCAGCAGGCCCGCCAGCACCGCTCGCGGAATCACCCGGTGCAGTTGCTGGCCAGGCGCATAGGCGTTCGAGGGCCGAATGATGTTCATTGGGAACTTCAGGAACGACGCGACCGAGAGCAGGTAGAGGTCGAAGGCCGCCTTCGACGCAGCGTACGGGCTGCTCGGCCGAATCGGAGCATCCTCCTTCGACGGCTCGGTCACTGACCCGTACAGCTCCGACGTGCCGATCTGGATGAACCGTTCCAGGTAGCTCCGTGACATCAGCTCCTCGGACATCTTCACGAGCGCCGTGGCGTTGGTGTCGAAGAAGCGCCACGATCGCTTCCATGACACCGCACCCTCGCCCTGGGCCGCATAGCAGACAATAACTTCCGGCCTCTCCCGATCGAAGAGCTCGAACAGCCGGTCTTGCTCGTATACGACATGGATCTGGTGGTACTCGTAGCGAGGGTCGCCCTTGCCGACGTTGAGCGTGAACGGCTCGGGCTTCTCAGGATTGCGTCCGACGCAAATCACCTTCCGCGGATTGGCGTGCTCCAGCAGGTACTTCGCCGTGTGAACGCCGAATACGCCGTTGCCGCCGAGAATCACGTAACTCTTCATGCATCCTCCAATGCCGTTCGATGAGCGGGCGAGCAGCCGCGGCGGAACTCCGCGTATGCCGGAGCGCCTGGCTTGTCGCGGCTGATGACGGATACCGACGAGAAACCCGCCGCCGCCAGGGTCTCGCGGACCGAGTCGCCCACCGACGCGTCGAACTCCACCAGCATCGTCTCCAGTGAGGCGTTGCGGATGACCCCCGCCGCGCCGGCAAGCACCTCCTGCTCTGCTCCGTCCACGTCGAGCTTGATGGCGGTCGGCTGGGGCAGGCCGTACTGGCGCACGAGATCGTCCAGCTTCACGCCGAACATGGGCTGGTCGTACCGTCCGTCGGCGCACGCTCCAGACGCCGGCGCGCCGGCCCGCAGCGTGTGCCGGCTCTGGCCCGGCGCGAGGCTCCGGTACCGCATCCCGAGCAACGTCGAGTCCGACCACAGCGGCAGCGGGACGGGAATCACGTTGCGGGTACAGCCGTTCAGTACGAGATTCTCGCAGAGGTGCGCGTACGAGGCGTAGCCGGGCTCGAACGCAACGACAGTTGCGGCCGGCTGGCGGCAGGCGGCAATAAGCGTGAAGGTGCCGACGTTCGCGCCGATGTCGTAGAGCACTGACCCCTCGCGGATGTTCCGCTCGAGCCACTCGACCGTCCAAGGCTCCTTCCAGCACGAACGCGCGCGCCAGAGGCGCTCTTCGTTTGACGTGCCGCGAATGATGATGCGGACGGGCTTGTAGTCGAGCTCGACCACGGCCTCCACGCGGTTCGACTCGGCAGCCTCCTGAGCCGCCCGCGCCTCGGCCGCGGCCCTGGCCTGCTCTGCCTCGACCGCGTCAGTGGCCTTGGCCTCCTCCGCTCGCTTCTTCGCGCGCTTGTGCATCCGCTCGATCGAGCGGACAAGTACGTCGGAGGCCGGCGCGGCCAGCCCCGCGGGCCGCAGGAACGACTCCACGAAGCGCTGCATGCCTTCCCGGTCGAAATTGCCCGTCAGCGACTGCTCGAGCTGCGCGCAGTGCTGCGGGAGCGTGGTCGAGCTCTGCACGAAGCCACCGTGTTCCTTGAGCAGGTAGTGAAAGTGCAGCGTGCCTTCCTGGCCGTCCGCGTACTCTTCGGGCGCTCTGATAGTGAGCACCGGGCGCCCGAGGATGGCGGCCTCCAGCTCCGCGCTGGTGTTCAAGCCCACGACCGCGGAGCTGTGGTACAGGCAATCGTAGAGGTACTGCGCCGCTGAGAACGGAGCGCGCGTGACGACGACCCGCTCCTGCGGGAACGGCTTGGAGAGCCTGAGCCGCACTTCCCCGTCCGCGGCGCTCCAGGCCACGCGCTGGTCGTCGCCGTCCCAGGTGCGGTGCACATCCGGGTGCGGCTTCACGATGATGTTCACGTGTGACAGTCCCGGTGTCGAGCGGACCGCCTCGATCCAGCGCTGCACGAACGGGCGCTCGTTCTCGGCAACGAACTTCGACGAGCCCAGGAACACCACGATCGGCATGGCCGGGTCGAGGCCGAGCAGCCGGCAGAAGGACTCGCGGTCGATCGAGGCCGACATCCGGAAGAAGTCGTCGAACCGCGGCGCGCCGGTGGGGACTATCAGCTTTCGCGGCACGCCGTGAAGTTCCTCGGCCTCCCTGGCCTGCAGGTCGTTCCACACGAAGACGCGATCGGGGATGGCGTGCACCAGTCCCTTGGTGGTGAGGTTGTCCCAGCTGAAGAGCACCATCGCGCACGGGATGCCCAGCTCTCGCGCGGCCTTCACGTAGTCCGCCTGGCTTGACCCGAGGTCTACGAGCGGCGTGACTAGAACGACATCCGGAGCTTCACTCTTCAGGAACCGCTGGAGCGCAGCGTCGGGCGGGATCTGGCGGAGCAGCAGCGAGAAGAAGCCCCGGAGCCGATCCTGTTCTACGGGCGTCAGGCCGAGGGCGAGATCCGCGGAGCCTGTCGGCACGACGCGGGCACCGCCGGACAACGTACTGACCAGCTTGTCGAAGGCGCGCGCGCGGAGCTTCGTGGCGCCAGCGAACGGCGGCGTCAGATAGCGGAGGTAGTCGAGCGTGCGGCGCAGCAGGCTGATATACTCCTGCCACTCGTCGCCGCGTTTGCTCCCGCACATCAGCGTCGTCACGTTGGGCAGGCCACTCAATGACGGTGGAAGATTGTGGTCCCCGTCCTGGCTCGCCAGCCTGACGGTGTGCCCATGGGCCGACAGCGTCCGCACCACTTCCGTGAAGTGACGCACGTAACCCATCTGCTTGAGGATGAAGAGGACTTTCATGTTCTGACTAGACGCGCACCCGGCGGGCGAGGAGGCGCAGGTTCTTCCCGTAGGCGCCGGCGTTGGCCAGAAACTGGAGCACGTCACCGATGCGCTCCACGGCCGACACGTCCTCGCCGTGGAGCTCGCGTCGCTGCCACACGTAGTCGGCGATGTCGAGGCCCTCGGTCTGCATCAGGGCGGTTTCGAGGCCGTGGCGCGCGACCAGATCGGAGAGCGTGGCCGGCGTGTAGTAATTGAGATGGTGCGTCGGCCAGATGAAGTGAGCGTCGGCACCCATCAGCAACCGCGATGCCGAGTCGTAGTTGGGGACGTAAAGATAGAGGACGCCGCCCGGACGCAGCAATCCGGCCGCCTGGACGACGACTTCGGCGGGTCGCGCGAGGTGCTCGAGCACGTCGAAGAGCGAGATCGCATCGAGGCTGCCGGGCGCGACACCAGCCTCCTCGAGCGCCGCCACCCTGAGGTTCAGGCCGCGGCGCTGCCCGAACTCGATGGCCGAGGGGTTCAGATCGATGCCTTCGGCTCGCCAGCCCCGCTGCGTCGCTGCCTCGACGACGAACCCCGTGCTGCAGCCGACGTCGAGGTACCGTGGCTGCGCCACCCCCTCGAGGTGCTGCCCCATCACCTCGACCCGCTCCCTGCCGAAGCGCTCCACACGATACTCGTGGCTGGCCTCGCCGAGATCCTTCATGATCGCCTGGTAGGTCGCCGATCCGTAGACCTCCTTGTAGTGTTGCTCGTCGAAGATCGGATTGACGTAGACCAGGCCGCACTCCAGGCAGCGTACCAGCGCGAGGTGATCCTTCGTCAGCTCGTGCGTCGAGTGATCGGCTGCGCACGTCGGGCAGGGACGCCTCACGAGCAGGTCTTGCGGGACCGTGCCGAACCGGGCGATGAGCGTGTCGAGCGCGTGCGTGCGGTTCGCAATCAGCTTCCCGTAGGAGCCGTGCGGCCGCAGCTGCGCGAGGTCCACGCCGACGTACTCGGAGAAGCGGCGGTACGGAACAGTGAGCGGTTTGGTCATCCGCGGGGCGAGGTCCGCTCGGAGCCTGCCGCGCGGCACGCGCGCCGCCAGGCCTTCGACACCTGTTTGACGCCGAGCTTCCGGCGGACTTCCTTCAACACGCCCGCCAGGCGCTTGCGCCGGTGGTGCAATGCCAGCCGCCACTGCTTCCGGAGCTGCTTCATCGATCCGCCAGTCAACCGACGTGTTGCCGCCCCTGCCGTCCAAGCAGCGCCCACTGGAATCGCCAGCGCCGCACGGAGGGCGAGCGCCACGATGCCCGTCGTGTGGGGCATGGGCTCCCTCTCCGCCCCCATCACGATTGCGTCGGCCAGCAGGGGAACGGCCGGCTGCAGCCGCCCGTGAGGCCGGATGAACGCCGATACGAACCGATCGAGCACCGCGGCCGCGGCCTCGGGGTGCCGGATCGATTCGGACAGCTTGGCCACGTGCTCCTCCATCGACCGCGCTAACTGGAGGAAGCCGCCATGCTCGGGCAGCAGGTACCGGAAGTGAATCGTGCCTTGCTGCGTCTGGTCGAAATCGCCGAGCATCAGCGAATGGACGGGACGCCCGATGATCGTGGCCTCGATCATAGCGCTGGTGTTAATGCCGACGACGGCGGCCGAGTAGTAGATCGAGTCGAAGAAGGCGTCGCGGTTCTGCTCGTCGGTGGGATCGTGCCGGCCGCGCGGCCAGATCGCGACATTCGACAGGTCCGAGACGTCGGCCGCCGCCCACTGGTCCGCGTTGTACGGATGCGGGCGAACCAGTACACCCGCATCACGAACCGCCGAATCGTCTGAACTCCGCAACGCTTCGATCCAGCGCCGTACGAACGGCGCCTCGGAGGTTTCGCCCGCGATGAAGAATGAGGATCCGGTGAACAGCACGAACGGCTTCGACGGGTCGAGGCCCACCATCGCGCAGAACTCCTCACGCGAGCGCGACGGCCGCCGCTCGAACCACCGGTCGAAGGCCTGCGCTCCGGTCACGACGATGCGGTCGGCCGAAACGCCGTGCAGATCGGACGCCTCGGCCTTCTGGAAGCCATTCCAGACGGTGACCAGATCCGGCTCGACCCGCAACAACCCCTTGTTGGTCAGGTTGTCCCAGCTCGCGATACAGGCGATCACCGGCAGCCTGACGGCCCGCGCAGCCCGTACGACGTCCACCTGCTCGGACGCCACATCCACGAGCGGAGACACCACGACCGCGTCGGCCTGAGCCTCGGCCAGGTATCTCATGATGCGCCGGTCGACCGGGATCGCGCGCTCGATGGTGGTGAGCGCCCGCAGCAGCTCGCGCACCAGCGCCGGGGGGAGGTGATGGAACCTGTCCAGCCAGTGCAGCACCCGCGGCAGGGCCTTGCGCCTGACGCGGGCTCGCAGGGCGGGCACGTCGCCCATCCGCGGGTCCAGATACCGCACGAAGTCCATGGTGCCGCGAACGGCATGCGCGAGGCCCGCCCAGGCGTCCCGCCGTTCCGGGAAAACGCCCACGAAGCGGCCCCTCACGTCATCGGGGCGGAAGCGAGCCTGCTTTCGCTCACGAATCGCGTTCACCGTGACCGCGACGTCGTGCCCGCGGGCTCCGAGCTCGGCCAGGGTGTCGTCATAGAAGCGAAGGTACTCCGGTGAGCCCAGGACGACGAGCAGCCTCCGCCGCGCGGGCGGGCCGTCGTCCTTGTCGCGGGTGACGGTCCGGGCAGGCATCGAACGCGCGGCGGCGGCCAGGGGCGCGAGCGCCGCAGCAACCGGGCGCAGCAACACGCTGAGCGCCCTGGTGCGCGCCGGACTCGTACGACGCGACCCGACCCGCTCGATGACGTCCGCCAGCGCAGGCGCGACAGCGCGATCGAGCCCGAGTGGCCGGATGAAACTCTGGATGAAGGCGCGGTCGGTTCGCCGCGCCGCAATCGGCGTGTCCACGAGCTGTTGCAGTTGGGCCACGTGCGATGGAAGGTCGGCCGCAATGGTGAGCAGTCCGCCAGACACGTGCTGCAGGTGGCGGAAATGCAGCGTGCCCTCCTGTGTGCCGGCGAACTCGGCGGTCCGCGGCGAGTAGACGGGCCGCCCCACGATGCCCGACTCGATCAGTGCGCTCGTGTTCACGCCGACGACCGCGCTGCTGAAGTACATCGAGTGGTAGTAATCAGCGCGCGAGTGCTCGTCCACCGGGTTCGCGCCGAGACGCGGGAATATCGCCACCGGACCCAGTTCATCCCACTGCACGTCGCGCCACTGGTCGGCGTTCTGCGGGTGCGGCCGGACCAGCACCGCGATCTCGCGCAGGCGTGGGTCCGCGCTCTCACGAATCGCCTGGAGCCATCGTTTCACGAACCGCACCTCGCGCGGCGCGATGAACGGCGACGAGCACACGTAGAGGATGATCTCGCGGTCGGCCGGCAGGCCGATGCGGGCCGCGAACGCGTCGCGGGAGAGACTCGGTCGCGCCTCGAACCAGTGGTCGTACGCGGGTGAGCCTGTGACCGTCACGATGTCTTTGGGGATACCGTGCAACTCCGCAGCTTCGTCCCGCTGCGCTTCGTTCCACACGGTCACGGCATCAGGCACCTCGTGAACCAGTCCCTTGGTCGTCAGGTGGTCCCACGATCCGACACAGAGCACCGTCGGAATGCCCAATCGCTTCGCCGCCCGGACGTAGTCCACCTGCGGCGAACCAAAATACAACAGGGGGGTGACAACGAGAACGTCTGGACGGGTGCGTTCGAGGATGGCCGTCGCGTGCGCCGCGCCCGGGACGGCTCGCTCGAGCGCGTCCACCGCCCCATAGACGAGCCGCCGCCCCCACGGCCGGCGCATGAACGCCGAGTGCCCGACCGTCACAGCCAGTGGCGGCACCTGAGTGGCGGCCCTCGCCCGCAGCGCCGGCGAGGCATCGTAGACCGGCTCGAGGTAGCGCCAGTAGTCCAACGTGAGCCGCAGGCTCGTGGCGAGCCGCGCGTAGGCGTGTCCCTTCGTGCTCGGGGCCAGCTCCGAGGTGAATGCTCCGGGCACCGCGCGCTGCAGTCCGTCGAGTGTGGTCGCGCCGCCGAGCGCCTCACGCCGGTCGGTCACCAGGTGAATCCTGTGACCGCGCCCCGCCAGCTCACGCAGTGCGTGCTCGAAGTTCCTGAGGAACCCGAGATGGGTGACTGCAAAAACGATGTTCACTCGTTCGCGGACTAGAGGTTGTCGATGGCCTTGGCTTCTTCGCGCGTGAAGTACCACGCGCCGGCGACGAGCATGACGCCCGTGACGCCAAGCGCGGTCACGAGGCTGCCAATGTCGAGGGTTCCGATTCCCAGAACGCCCCACTTGAAGGTCTCGACGTACGCCGCCATGGGATTCAGCATCATCCATCCGCGGTATTCGGACGGCACCTTCGACAGCGGGTAGATGACGGGCGTGAGGTAGTTCCAGAACCGCAGCACGTAACGCACGGTGAAGCGCACCTCGCGGACCCGCGTTTGCCAGACGCTGGTCCAGAGCCCGACCGCAACGGCCAGCGTCACGCAGCAGGCGGCGGCGAAGACCGCCGCCAACAACTGTGGGCCGATCACCAGGTACAGTCGACCGTCCGTCACGAAGTAGTAGACGAAGGCGATGGCCAGGAGCACCACGAAGATGCAGAAGTACAACACGGCCGGTGAGGCCGACGAGAGCGGCATCACGAGCCGGGGGAAGTACACCTTCTTCACCAGACCCTTGTTCAGGTCGAGAGAGCGGGTGACCCAGATGGTGGCCTGCTCGAAGAGCATCCAGGCCGCGGAGCCGGTGAGAAAGAAGAGGAAGTACGGGACGCCGTCAGAGCCCACGCCCAGAATACCGCCGAACACCGCGGCCGAGATGGCGATGGGAAGGATGGGACGCAGCAGCCAGATCTTGCCCAGCAGCGTGCCCTGGTACATCTCCACCACGGTCTTGACGGCGAAAAACCGCAGAACGCGATGATATCGGAACAGCTCGCGCAGGCGGACGCCAAGTCCCTCCCGGCGCGGCTCGATGGTCCATTCGACCGTCGCGCCCTCACCGACCGACGAAAACAGCCGCTTAAGCATTGACCAGCGTCTCTTTCTTCAGCGACCACTCCAGCCGCGGCGCCAGTAGGCCGCCCTTCTGGAGCTGCTGCTTCTCGATGCCCCGCTCGTTGTCGTACCCCATGAAGCTCACGGCGCCATAGATGATGAGCGACGATTCCTTGCCCTCGGCGTGCATGATGAGGAACGCGTTCACGCCATAGAGGATCTCCGTGAGGAACGAGGGCGGAATCCGCCCGAGCGCCTCATAGAGGCCCGGCTCGGCGATCTCGATCCACTCCGGCGTCATCGTCCGGAAGATGAGGCCGCCACGATGCGTCAAGTCGAAGCCGATTCGGGCCTTGAGCGGGCGCTGCACCGAGAAGCGAATCCGGACGCCGACCTCCTCGCCAATCGGCGCCGCGCCAATCTCGCGGCCGCGCTGGGAAACCAGCTTCGCCGCGATCAGCTCGGCGTTCCTGTTCGAATGGCGTCCCTTTTCGGTTCGCGCGGCCTCATTCTTGGCCCAGGCCACGTTCTGATACTCGGTGACCACCTTATCGGGATCGCCGGCCCCCTGGATCCGCCCGCCGTTGAGCCAGATCACCTCATTGCAGACCTTGAGGATGGCCTCCATATCGTGCGACACGAACAGCACGGTGAGCCCATCGTTCGCCAACTCGGACACGCGGGCGAGGCACCGCTCCTGGAACGCGATGTCGCCGACGGCCAGAATCTCGTCCGCGATCAGAATCTGTGGCCGCATGTTCACGGCTACCGAGAAGGCCAGCCGGAGGTACATGCCACTCGAGTAGAACTTCAGCGGTGTATCGACGAACTGTTCGATCTCCGCGAAGGCGATGATGTCGTCGAAGTGCTTCTCGATGTCAGTGCGCGGCACGCCGTACATGGCCGCGTTCATGATGATGTTCTCGCGCGCGGAGACCTCGGGGTTGAACCCGGCGCCCAGCTCGAGCAGCGACACGACGCGGCCGACGCCGCGCACGCGACCTTCGGTCGGCGGCGTGACGCGTGCGATTACCTTGAGCAGCGTGGACTTGCCCGCGCCGTTCGGCCCGATGACGCCCAGCACCGTGCCGCGCTTCACCGTGAAACTGACGTTACGGAGAGCCCAGAACTCGCGCTTTCCGCCGAACGGCTGGGTCACGCCGTGGCGCAGCCGCTCCGGCCAAAACTTCACCCGGGCCCACACGCCTTTCGGTTTCTTGGCTGATTCGGTTTCCTGAATGTAGAAACACTTGCCGAGCCCGTCGACCACGAGGCTCACGTCTGGAGGTAGTTGCTGAAACTTGCTGGACAACGTTGCTCTTCCCGAATTGACGGCCCAATCGTGCTCAGGTGCTGCTCGAGCCGCGGACCGCACCGAGTACATGTCGGTGGGCGCGTTGTGCCATGCGGCGGGCCCGTTTGGCGAGCTCACGCAGGTCTTTGCGTCCGCGTTTGACGGCACGCCGGGCGCCACGCGTCGTGCGGTCCACACCAAGGCGCACGGCGCGGCGCGTCGTCTTGCTCGCCTCCTGCCAGCGGCCTCGCAGCCGCTTGCGCGTGGAGCGAAGGGATCGGCGCGCCTGGCTCGACCACTCGCGGCGCCTCTCACGCAGCATCAACCGAGCGGTCAGGAGGGCGACCGCGATGGTCAGCGGCACGCGGATGAAGACCACCCACCACGGCCTCGGCTCGAACGGCCACGCTACGGTGGCGATCACGGCCAGCGGCAGGAGCAACGCACGGCGTATCCTGGTGGAACGAAGCGGTTCGGACGCCGCGGCGCGCAGCGCGCCGAGGTCCGCGATGGCGCACGAGAGCACGCGAGCCGCGTTTACGTCGAGGCCCAGGGGGCGCACGAAGGCTCGGACGAACTTCTCGCTCCGCTCGTCCCGCGCTTCTGGCGTCGCGACGGCGCGCGCCAGCTGCGCGACATGCTCGTCCAAGTTCTTCGCAAGGTGCAGCAGGCCCGTCTCGGGGTCGGCTATGTGCTGGAAGTGCAGCGTACCTGCCTGTGAGTGCTCGAAGTCCCGCGACAATACCGTGAACACCGGCTTCCCGAGGATGCCGGACTCGATCATCCCGCTGGTGTTGACGCCGACCACCGCGGAGGAATGGTACATAGAATCGAAGTAGTCGGCCTGGTAGGCCGGGGCGAGCCGATCCGCCCCAGGCGCCGGCCACAAGGCCACGTTGGGGAACGCCGAGTAGTCGACACCGAGATACTGGCGGCTGTTGTTCGGATGCGGCCTGATCAGGATGCCCGCCAACGACAGCAGCGGGTCCGCTGCCGCACGAACTGCCCGGATCCACCGCTCGACGAACACCGCCTCGTTCGGTGCAATGAAGCTGGACGACCCGAGGTACAGCACGTAGGGCCGGGCGGGGTCCAGGCCGACTCTCGCGCAGAACTCGGCGCGCGTGCGGTCGCTCCGCCACGAGAACCACTTGTCGAACAGTTGCGCGCCGGTGATCACGACACGGCTCTCGGGCACACCGTGCAGGCTGACCGCTTCCTTCCGCTGAGCCGCGTTCCAGACGAAGACGCGGTCCGGCACGACGCGCATCGCGCCTTTGTTGGTGAGATTGTCCCAGCTCGCCACGCAGAAGCCGGTCGGGATTCCCAGAGCCTGCGCCGATCGCACGTAGTCGACCTGCGCGGATCCCGGATCGACGAGCGGCGTCACGAGGAGCACGTCGGGCTGCGCCCGGATGATGAAGTCTTCGATGGCATCGCTGCGTGGGATGCCCCGCTCGACGGCGGCTAGCGCTGCCGCCAAGACAGGCTGCAGGCCGATGCGGGCGGTGGTTCTGACCAGCGCCCGCATCGCGCGCGGCACCTGCACTTCGATACGCGCCCGGAGCGCGGTGGCGTGTTTGAATTCCGGGAGGAAGTAGCGCGCGTAGTCCTGGGTGCGGCGATTGGCCCAGGCCAAATCGGTCCACAGGCCCGGCTCGCGGTCCGGGGCGCGCTGGATGCTGACGCTCTCCGGGAACTCCTCTCTGAGCCTCTGGCCGAACACCTGCTCGATGCCGTCCTTGTTGCGGTCGCTCTGGTAGGCAAAGGTGACGGTATGCCCGGCCTCGAGCAGCCCGCGCATGGCGGTCTGATAGTGGCTCACCCAGCCAGGGGTCGACATCACGAAGAGAATCTTCATGCTCACACCCCTCCCTGCAACGCAGCGCTGGGCGTCCCGACCGGCGACTCGAGATAACGGTCGGCGAACCCGGCCCCGATCCTCCCGTCCCCCATGAATCCCTCGTCGGCGCCCCATTTCCGGACGTACCCGCTGACCTGCCGGAGCGCGGCCTCCGCCTCGAGCACCGCCTCCTTGAACGCGATCTGCGCCGGCGTCAGGGGCGCTCGGCCGGCAAGCATCTCGATCATTTCCTCGACGGCCTCGACAATCTCTTCCGGCGTGTTGTCGACGTATTGGTACTTTCGTGAGTTCCGGAAACTGGTGAGGTAGTCCGGCCCGAGCAGATCCCGCAAGCTGAGCCGTCGTCCTGTCTCCCGTTCGATGACTCCCTTGACCGTATAGAGGCTGCGTTCACGGATGGGATACGCCGCCACCGGCTCGGTGCAGTTCGTGCAGACCAACGGCGTATTGGTCAGGTATGCGACCACCGATGGCCCCGAGTCGCTGCCGATCAGAAACTCGCTCTTCAGAAGACAGTACAGCTCGAGCAGCGTGGAGCGGTGCGGCGAGCTCGCCAGGTCGATGACGCCCGGGCGGTGCACCGGAGTCATCGACGGATCGCCGATACGCACTACCGTGTAGCCGCGGGCGACGAGGTAGTCCATGGCCAGGTAGTAGCTGTCGATGCGGACGTTGCGCACCGAGTCGTCACGGCCCGTTTTCGGCTTGGTGTCCTGCATCTCGGCGCCGAGCTTGTACCCTGCCTCGCGCGCGTGCAGCGTCACGATGCGGGCGTCATCGGCCAGGCCGAGCGCCTGGGCCTGGGCGCGCGCGGCGGCCAGCGCCGCCGGGCGGAGCGTGACGGGCACGGGGTATCGAAGCTGCCGTCGACGGTAGTAGTTCTGGCGCTCCACCCGCAGCCCGCTGACCCAGTTCTCGAACCGGAACGGACGCTTGAGGCGCGATTTCAGGCGCTTGAGATCGTTGCGCACCGTGGGGTGAATCCCGGGACGGCTCATGTGGCGCCAGAGCTCGGTCCGCAGTTCGTCCTTCACCCTCTCGGCGGCCAGCAGCGCCTTCCGCTCCATTCCCTCCCGCCACTCGTCGTGGCGGATGCGCCACCGCAACCGCAGCGCGGTGACGGGATTCGGCCGCAACACCGTCACCGTCTCGGGCTCGAGCTCGAAGAGGGCGCAGATCGACAGCTTTCTGGGATACACGAAGAACACCGAGGCGTTGTGCTCCGCCGCCTCCGCGAACGACTGCAGAATCTCGAGGGCACAGTGACCGTACTGCCGCACGTTCGGCATCGAGACGAGGACGCGCTTGCCGGCCGCCCGGCCCCACAGGGTTCTCATGGTGCCTCCGAGGGAGACTGCTCGCCCAGGTACCGGCTGGCAAACGCCGCTCCGATCCAACCGTCGCCAAGATGCGGCATCCGTCCGCCGACCCAGCCCTTCTTGGAGGCGCTGTTCTCGACAAGAGCGAGGGCGAGGCGGCGGTACTCGCGCTGCGCGTCGGTGATCGCCACGTGGCCGCCGACGATCGCGACCATTTCCCGCACCGCGGCCAGGATGTCCTCGGGAGCGTTGTCCTCGTGCTGGTATCGGGCAGCGTCGAACCGCGCGGCGATGTATTCGGCCGTGAGCACCTCACCCAGCGCCAGCCGCCGGCCGTTCTCGACGCTGATCACGTTCTTCGTGATGTAACGGTCGTGCGAGCGAAGCGGGTAGGCTCCCGTGGGATTCCCGACGATGTTCAGCGCCACGGAGGGCCGGTTGAAAAGCCAGGGAAGGTAGTAGGGGCCCGAGTCGCTGACGACCAGGAACTCGCTCTGTTGCACGCACCACAACTCGAGCTCCGCCTTGCGGCCCTGCGCGGTCGCCAGGTCGATCACGCCGGGACGCTCGAGCTTCGCCATCGTCGCATCGCCGAGGCGGACGACGATGTACCCCTGCGAGACGAGGTAGTCGATCGCGGGGATGTAGGTTTCGAATGCCACGCTCCTGACGTTGTCCTTGTATCGCTCCCCGATGCCCCGCATCGCACCGAAGCCTCCGTCGCGTGCGTGGACGCACACCAGTCGGTCACTGGATTTCAGGCCGAAGGCCTTTGCCTGGGCACGGGCGCGTCGATCGGCGCCCCGGTCGAGCCGCAGCGACAGCGCGCGGCGCGCGTATGTGTAGCGGAGATCTACCGCCCACATCTCGACGTGTCGCTCGTAGCGGGTCCGCAGGATACGAGCCTCGTTCGCGATGATCGATGGGCGCAACGACAGCCTCTCGAAGCTGGCGAAGAGTTTGTCGCGCCGCGGAGGTTTGGTTTGCGCCATACTCCGGGTCCAGGCCAGGGCCCGATCCCGCCACGGCCCCGCACGCAGCCCTTCCAGCCTGCGCTGGGCCCCAATCGCGGCCTCACGCCGCATCGTCAGCCACCAACAGTGCGACACGCGCCACCACCGTCCGGGCAGCGCCGCGACGACCGCAAGAATCCAGCGGGTGACGGTCGCTGCTTCATAAATCGCCCAGAAGATCCGAAGGAACTGGGCGCGCAGCCCGTGACGCCAGACCCGCACTTCCGGGTTCGAGAGGTCGTACAACGCCGCGTTCGGCGCGTTCCTCGAGCGCACGACGTACAGCGAGGCACCCAGCTCACGCGCGAGGTAGTGTGCGGCCATGATGTCGAGCAACAGCACGCCGTAGGCGTCCACACTCGGCTTCGACAGCAGGACACGCCGGCGAGCGACATACAGGAGGATGGACCGGCCCCTGGCGTCGACACCCAGCCAACGCCGCTCCGTGGGACGAGGCCCGGCTTCAGTGCCTACCTCGCCGGCCACCGGTCGATCAGGTCCACCAGGCTGCGCTGGTACTCGCGCACGTCGCTCACACGGTCACACGGTGCCCACGGCGCGGCCTCCGTCTGCTCCCGTACCCAGGGCCCGCCGGTGGTTTCGTGCAGGACCACGAACGGCGTACGGAAGACAAGCGTGTGGTACTGGGCTGAGTTCATTCGGCAGTAGGACGCCCGTCCGCTCGCGAGGGGGCCCATGCGCACGACGTCGGCCGCGGTGCCGCCCTCGTCGAAGAACACGACGTCGACCAGACCTTCGAGCACCATGAAGGACTCCGCCTTGTCGTGGTGCCGATGCGCGCGCACGTACACGTCCTGGGTGTTGACGATGAGCATCTCGTGCAGGCGATCCGACGTGCTCCGGTGGGTGCAGAGGCGCGACCGCCGCCGGGGCGCGGCCAACGCGAGTCGCTTCAGCAGGTCCAGTTCCGCGGCACCGACCCGGATGCGGTCGTTCGCCGCGTAGAACACCTCGTCGGACTCTCGGGTCCAGTCGGGCGGGAGCGCGAGGTCCGCCCTCATCGCGCATCCGCCTTCCCCGCGGTCGACGCGAACTCCTCGATCCGGTCGGCGACATACTCGACATCCGTGTTGGACAGCTTCTCGTGAGCCGGGATGCATAGGATCCGGCTGATCATGCGGCGCGCGTTGGTGCACTCCGCCTTGACGCCCTCGCGGTAAGCCGGCTGATCAGGCATGGCGATCGGATGCTGGATCTTCACCTCGACCCCACTGGCCTCGAGGTGCGCCTTGAGCGCGTCCCGCTCGGCACTGCGAATCTGGTACGTGTAGTAGATGTCGCGCTCGCCCGGTCGCTCGACGGGAACGTCGACGATGCCGGCCAGACGTCTGCTGTACCAGGCCGCGATCTCACGTCGCCGTTCGATGATCGCCGGTACCCGGTCCATCCGCACGAGGAGGATCGCCGCCTGCAGGGTGTCGAGGCGCCCGTTGATGCTCGGCTGCACGCACACTTCGCGATTGATCGTGCCGTTGTAACGAAGCGCCACCAGACGGTCCTTCAGCTCGTCGCTGTCGGTGAGCACCATTCCCGCGTCGCCGAGGCCAGCCAGCACTTTCATGGCGTTCATGCTGAAGCACGCCAGGTCGCCGAAGGCACCCGCCACCCGGCCGTCCAGCATCGCCCCGTACGCCTGGGCTGCATCCTCGATCAGCAGGAGGCCGTAGCGCTCGCACAGGGCCCGGATCTCCGGCACGCGGCAGATCTTGCCGGTGTAATGCACCGGCAGGATCGCTTTGGTCCGCGGGCCGATGAGCCGTTCGACACTCGCAGGATCGATGTTCAGGTCGTCTGCGATATCAGCGAAGACCGGCGTCGCGCCCGAGAGCGCAATCGCGTTGGCCGTGGCAATCCAGGACAGCGACGTGGTGACAACCTCGTCGCCAGGCCCGATGCCGGCGGCCAGAAGCGCGAGCAGCACGGCATCCGACCCGGACCCGACCCCCACCGCGTGGCGGCGGCCGCAGTACTCGGCGAATCGCCGCTCGAACGTGTCGACCTCCGGTCCCATGACGATGCGGCCGTGGCGGAAGACGGCGCTGACCGCGTCGATCAACGCGGCGAACTCGCCATCGTCTGTGATGCGCAGGTCGAGAAAGGGCACACTGCGAGTCATGAACACTCCATGCAATGTCCGGCCGCGCTCACGGCAAGAGCGCGCGCGCATCTCGTGGCGAGATCGACTTCGCCGTGAAGAATGCGGCAACCTCCGGGATGCGCCGCGCCAAACCCAGCCAGGCGTCCACGAGACCTGGCTCCGCGATGAGAAAGAAGCCCTCCACGACCGGCACCGGAACGTCGGCCGAGTATTCGCCGGGCGCTCGCGGCGCCTTCGTGCCGAACAAGTGGTACAACGGACGGTCGAGGTGGTTGAGCAGCTCCTGGAGGGAGAGATACGTGAACGCCCGGCCGACCATCGGGCAGACGAAAGTCTCGCCTGTCGAGACGAACAAGTTCAACAGCACGGCACGGAACCGGTTGAAGAACGCCGCCGCCTCCGGGGCCGTCTCGAACGCGGCGCCAGCGACGATGCGATCGTACAGCACGTCCCAGCTGCCGCTGACGCGCGTGACATCCCCGAAAACCGTGAGGTCGGCGCACGGGTGCAGCGCCAGGCTGGCCGCGGCGCACAGCGGCGATAACTCGACGCCCCCGTACGCCAGGCGTGCCGGATCTGGGCCCGGCGCCCCTGCGGGCGAACGCCTGAAATACTCGTGGACGAGCTCGAGGCCGTCGACTATTTCGAAGAGCGAACTTCCCAGCTCCATCACGCGCCTCAACCCGGAGTGCGCGGCGAGCAGCAGGTACAGGAGGAGGTGCTTCTCGGGCCGCAGCAGCTGCGCGAACGTCAGCGTCGGGTCCTGCCGGAGATTCCGGGCGGTCAGCACCTCGTTCAGGTAGCCCGCAAGGTGCCAGGCGTCGTACGCCGCCTGGTCGCGCATCACGCGGTGACTGTAGCGGACGCCGCCGTCCGTCTCCCAGTACAGCTCGAGCGACGTCGTACCGAACGCCGTCCCGTAGTAGGTGGTGCGCGCCATCCTCTATCGTCGCTTCGGCATGAAGCCTAGAACGAAGTAGTACCACGTCATCTTCGGATGCCCGGTATGAATCATCTCGTCGTTCATGCCGAAGGCTACCGTCCGCTCGCAGTGCCGCTCGATCGCCGCCTGCAGCTCCTTCTGGTCGTAGCACTTGATATGCGACGCCTTGCTGAGCGCGCTCTGGTATTGCCAGGAATAAAGGCTCGGGCTGCCGATGACCAACATGCCGGTCGGCGCGAGCTGCTTCACCATGCCGGCCAGCAGTCGATCGCCGTCCTCTTCGGTGAAGTGCTCGATGACGTCGAGGGCGGCCACCACGTCGAAGGGCTGCGAGGGCACGAAAGTGAAGAGGTCCTCCGACAGGAACTCGACGTTCGGGCGGCGGTTCATCGCCTTCGCTTCCTCGAGCTCCGTCGTCTTGATCTCGAGCCCGGTGACGTGCGCGCAGTGCTGGCTCAGGAACATCGCCCCGACGCCCGACCCCGATCCCACCTCGAGCACACGGTCGGTCTTCCGGAGCTGCCGGGCGACGAACTTGTACCGGGCTAGTCGGATCAGCAGCCGAAGGAGGTCTTCTTCGAAGAACGAGGCGTACTCTGGGGGCAGCGTGATGGGCGGGTGCTTGGCGTACAGCTCCTCGACCAGTCGCCGGTATGCCTCGGGATCCTTGTTGTACACGCCCGTATCTACCATCCGTCCCTCCTCAGGCCGCCAGCATTGAGGGCCGGTCGGCGTCACTGTCGCCGCGGGTGATGTAGGTGTCGTCGCCCGCCGGCATCGTGAAGGGCCGCCGAACACCGATCTCGAAATTCAGGTTCCGCGGGAGTTGCTGCACCGGCGCGAGCCGCGACGGCAGGAGCGGCTGCTCCGAACGCTCGCGACACCAGCCGCATTCGACGAGCGTTGCTCCGTAGCACCCGCTCGACATCCAGGTGTCGGCGAACACGCACCCGTCTCGGCGCAGCCTCGCCGCCAGCCCCGCCAGCAGCGCCGCGGCGTCGAGCCGTCCCTGCGCGTCGTGGGGGTGGAAGAACTCGACCACGCGCGCGACGGGCGCGACGTCGTGGCCCGCCGCGTCGAAGGCAAGCTCCACGCGATAGACGGCCACTGCTGGCCTGTCGGGCGCACCCGTCGCGACCACGTGGTACGTGAATCGGGGGTGGCGAAGGTACCGCCACTCGAGATGGGCAAGAGAACGGACGGCGCCGTACCGCATCGGACCGTACTTGGGCCAGTTCGGACGGTACGTGCCGTCGGCCGCCCGCACGTCGCGCAGGGCCTCATGACTCTCGATGCGTGGCGCCTCGGCGATGGCTCCGGCAAGGCCGAACTTCTCCCTGGCGGACGCGGCGTCCAGCACGAGCACGTAGCGGGGCAACGTGGTGAACACTTTCCAGCCGAGGGGCTCCACCAGCCGCACGTTGTCGGCGGAGGCGTCGACGGAGGTCAGCACCGGATGCATGTCGTGCAACTTGCGCATCAGCAACCACCCGATGCCCATGCGGTACGATGGATCCACCATCCAGTTCATCGCCCAGGCGGCCGGCACCGCCTCGGTCAGCGTCCCCCAGAACGACGGCACCGGCGCGTAGCCGAGGATGCCGACGAGGCGCTGCTCCGACCACGCACTCAGCATGCACGCGCCGCCGCCATCGGGCCTGGCCTGATACTGCCAGTCGAAGAGGGGCTTCCAGAGCAGCGCCAGATCCGGCCGATAGTGGGTCGCGAGGAACGCTCTGAGGGCGGGCCAGCGCTCCGCGGAGACCGTGGTCTCGATTCGCAGCGCCTGTGCGGACGGCCCTGAAGGCTGTGTCACCATGCGACGGCGATGCCGTGGCGGTTCAGCGAAGTGAAGAGGTCGTTCACGTTCGCCATGGCCGCGATCTCTTCGCTTGAGAACCGCAGTCCGAACCGGTCTTCGAGCGCGAGAATCAGGTTCAGATGGTTGAAGCTGTCCCAGGCCGGCACGTCCTTGGCCGCCATCTCGGGGAACAGCGTGAGCTGCGGGTCGTTGAAGACCGAGCGGAAGATGTCCTGGACGTCGTCCTTGGTCACGTTCATCCTCGCTGTCCCGCGGGAACCTGCCCGCTCTCGACGAGTTCGACGTAGTGCACCGGCAGCGTGCCGCCAGCCACGTCGAACGAGTACTGCTCCGTCTCCCCGGTGCTGCCAACTAGAGTGAAGCCAGACGAGGGCAGCAGCTGTGCGATCGGCGCATTCTTGGGGGTCCGGCGGTACTCCCCGATGATCGTTCTGAGCCCCCGGCTCGCCGCCCAGGTCCGCAGGTGCGCCAGCATCGCGTACTCGGCCGTCCGCCCCAGGACACGGCAACTCATGAGCAGCGTGTCGATGACGGCCGCCTCGCCCTCGGCCCTGGCCAGCAGCACGCCGACTATGCCCGCGTCACCGAACCGATCGACCAGCTGGAAGCAGCGCGCGTACCCCGATTTGTCTGCTGTCATCCGTGAGATGGCCTCGGCGCCGTGCCGGCGTGTCGTGAGGTTGAACTGGTTGGTCTTGGCCAGCATCTGTGTCACGCGCATGAGGTTGTCGGTGCCCACCGGGTGAACGAACAGCCGAAGCCCGAGGCTGCGGAGGAACTCCTCCGCGGAGACGTCTCCGGACCGCGCCCGCTCACGGAGGCGCTCCTCACGGTACATCTGAATCCGGCGCAGATCCTCCGGCGTCACAAACGAGCGCTCAAGCAGTCCCGTCGCCGCGACCGTGCTGGCGAACTCGTCCGCGTCGCGAGGCATGTCGACGACGGTCACCTGCGGCAGCATGGCCGCCATCTGGGCGCGCTCGAACGGCGAGTCGTCCAGGAAGAGGACGCTGTCGAGGCCGATGTTGAGCTCCGCTACGGCCTCCTGCAGATTGTGCGCCTTGGGCTGCCAGTTCACCTTGAGCACGCTGAAGTCATCGAGCGACAGCAGCATCTCCGACCGTTCCTCGAAGACGGCCCGCACGCTCGATTCCTCGTTCTTCGAAAGGGCAATGAGCACGATGCCGCGGCCGACCGCTTCCTTCAGCAATCGCTGCAGGCGAAGGTAGCCGCCGCCGCTGTCCAGCGCGGAGAGGTTCACGGCGGCGGCGCCAACATCGCCCACCTCCCCGCCCCACAGCGTGTTGTCACAGTCTACGGCCACCGCCTTGATGCGCGGCGACACCATCGACTCGATCACCTGCGCCAGGCGCCGCCCGAACGCGATGCACGCGGACGGGTGGAAGGGCAGCTTGCCGTGAGACCAGAAGCGGGAGGCGACCCAGTTCCCCTTCGTCCGCAGGAGCGTCCGCAGGGGGTCCTCGACGACGACGGCCACGCCGGCGGCCTGGAGGCGGCCCGCGAGGTCGACGAACCGAGCCTGCGCTTCCCGGAACCAGGCATCGGCCGCGCTGGTCCCGCCCGTGCACTCGGGCAGCGGTTCGGGAAGGACCAGGACGATTCGCGCGTCACTCCGCGAGGCGAAGGCTTTCACGGCGTCCTCGACTCGGACGACCGGCACCCCCTCGAGCCTGGTCGCTCCGCCTGTCATCCCGAGTGATGCCACGTGCACCACGACCACGTCAGGCCCGAACCGAGCCAGCTTCGAGCCCTCGACCTGGAGCTCCGCCTCCCACGCGTCGAAGTCCGACTCGAACAGGATGCCGTGCAGGCGAGGGCTGAGCTCGAATTCCAACGCCGCCGCGGTGTAGGTGGTCGTGTGGTTGGCCAGCACGGCCACCTTGACGCCGGCCACGGCGCGGGCGGCGCGAACCTCGGGGGGCAGACCTGCGAGCAACTGGCAGGCCGCCCACCAGTCGGCGACGCTGGCGCCGCTGGTCTTGATGGTCTCGAGCAGATCGAGGGCGGCCGCGGGGCTGGTGGTCGCCTTGCCCCTCGCATCTGCGAGGATATCGCGGACCGGCTTCATCGTTTCATCACGCACTGCGCCGTTCCCCGTATCACCACTTCCGGGCCGCAGCGCGCCACGAGGTCGAGCACCACCGCGCGCATTGGCTCGATCAGCCGCGAGACGATTACCGAATAGTCGATCTCGGAATCGAGCAGGACCGCCGCGCGGAACTCGAATCTGGCCGTGTGGATGACGGCGTGAGGCCCTGGCAGGTACATGCCAAGCAGGCGCGAGAACCTGAGGCTCGCCAGCAGGCCGGGCAGGATGCGGTCCGGATAGCCCATCTCGCGGGCGCGTTCCCTGGAGGTGTGCACGGGCGCGGCATCTCCGCTCACGCGGAGGAACGCGGCGAACGCATCCTCGCCCAGCACCACGCGCTCGCGGCAGCGATCGCCTTCGCGGATCTCCTCGAACGCCCGCAGGAGGGCGCTGGACTCCGCGGAAACCTCGAGATCGAGCATCGTTACATCGACGCGCCGCCCGCAACGGGCAGGTTCACTCCAGTCAAGAACTCCGCATCCGGTCCCATCAGGAACGCGATCGCCCCTGCGGTGTCGTCGGGGGTGGCGATGCGCTGCAGAGGCACGGCTCGGCCGAGGATCTCGTGATGCCGCGGATCGACGTGGCCGGTGAGCGGCGTCGGCGTGAGGCCTGGCGACACGCAGTTCACGCGCACCTTGCGCGGCGCGAGTTCGACGGCCAGGGCGCGGCAGAAGCCCGCGAGCCCCGCCTTGGCCGCCACGTACGGCGCCATGTCCTTCGGCGGCACTCCGACGACAGCGGTCGAGAGGACGGCAACGATCGCCCCGAGAGGCAAGTCGCGTGCGATGGCGCTCGTCGCCAGGAGATACAACGCCTTCACCCCTGCTTCCCAATGCTGCTGGTAGACAGCCCAGGGATTCTTGTCGAACCGCGCACGGGGAAGCGGCGGCGAGATCGAGTGGACGATACCGTGGAGGAGATCGCTAGCGTCGAGGACTCGCTCGACGTCGGACTCCTGCGTGAGATCTCCGCACACCTCCGCTACGTCAGCTCCGGAGGCTTGGAGCGCGGTGCGCAAGGCCGCAGCCTCGTCGCCCCGCGTGCGGTACTGAATGATGACCGCCGCGCCCATGTGGGCCAGGCGGCGCGCCGTCGCGGCGCCGATCCCGGTCGCGCCGCCGCACACGAGGATGCGGCGGCCTGTCAGCGGACCCGGATGCGTCACGCCTAATTTAACCTTAGGAGACGAGCTTCCGGGCCTTGCGCGCGACCGACATCTCGTCGAACGATTTCGTCGGGTCTGCCGCCACATCCTTGTCACGCTCGAGACTGTACTCCTCGTCGAAAACGCGGCAGCCCTGGCAGAGCTGGACCTCGTTGCGGCGCCCGGTGGCGTGCAGCCGCCGCATCTCCTGCATCTTTTCGCCGCGCCAAATCTCGGCGATCGTGTTCTGGCGGAGGTCGCCGAAGCTGATCGTCCCGTCGAAGTCCTGCGGGCAGAGCGCTGTGTGCCCCATCGCCGTGATGTGCATCGTCGAGAACGGGATGATGCAGGGGTGGTACACCCAGTGGTACTCCGGCGACTCGTCGAGCGCCTTCTGGTTGCCCCAGTTGTGCGCGCGCTTCATGTAGATCCGGTCGTGCGGCTTGCGGTAATGGGCCCAGAAAGCCTCCCACTGCCGGATGTCTTCCACGTCGTCCGGGTTGGACGGATCGTGGAACGAGACGCCGCGGACCCGGACGATGCACTGCGGCCGGATCTCGTCCCTCAGCCGGAAGAACGTCTTGATGTTGTGCATCACGGTCTCGTACTTCAGGCCGATGCGGAGCTTCTCGTAACGCTCCTTCTCCACCGAATCGATCGAGATCATCACCTCGTCGATCCCGGCCTGCAGCAGCCGCCGGCCGTTCCTCTCGTTGAGAGCCGATGCGTTCGTGGTGACGGCCATGAGCTTCATCCCGCCGTCCTTCAGATACTTGACGCGATCGTAGATCTTCGTGTCCATCAGCGGCTCGCCGGACCGCTGGAGATCGCAGAACTTGACCCAGTCCTTGTACTGGATGAGCTCGTCGGCGATCTTCTGGAACAGGGCATCGTCCATGTACGGGACCGACTTGTCCCAGATGTCGATCGCGCAGAAGGGGCACTTGGCGTTGCAGATGCGCGTGGTCTCGATCTGGAAGTACTTCGGGAAGTACAGCATGTCCTCGATCTTCGAGACCTCCATACGCCGCGCGAGATCGACCAGCTCGACCTGCAGGTTGGCTGGCGACGCCGCCTCTTTCAATAGAATCATGTTTCTTCCCCTCGTCCTGTTCCTTACCCTGCTACTCGAACGTCACGAACGCGTAATCACCTGTGTAGCCGCCGAGCTGGAAGAGCCACTCCCACTCGTCCGGCGTAAAGAAGCACTCGCAGGTCAGCTGCCAGTGCAGGAGGTTCGCCTTCTCCTGCTCGTTCCGGTACGAATCAACGACCAGGTACGCCGGTCCGCGGCGCACGCGCTGCAGCTCCTTCAATGCCTTCACCAGATCATAGACATAGAGGTTGTGCAGCGTGTTGATCGCCACGACAAGGTCGAACTCGCCGTCCCGATAAGGCAGCGACGTGCACGAACCCGCCGTCAGGAACGGCTTGACGTCGTCCATCGCGTGCTCGATGGCGTAGTCCGAGACATCGATGCCGCGGACCTGGGCGCCGGGCACGACCTGGAGGAAGTCGTGGAGCAGGAAGCCCTTCCCGCATCCGATGTCCAGGATTCGGGCTCCTGGCTTCAATCCGTAGTGTTCGGCCATGGCCTTGGCGACCGGCAGCCACCGGCCATCGTACCGGTACCCGCCGTAGCCGTAGCGGCGATCGCCGTCGAAGTAGTCGAAACCGAAGCGCTTGGAGATTGTAGCGCATTCCGCCTTGTCGCCGCGGACCACCCGCTCGAGGTAGTCCCGTTTGGTCGAGGTGTGCGGCCTTGAGATGAAGTCGATGAACTGGCCCATCAGCAGCGTGCCTTTGTGACGGCCTCGACCATCGCGGGAACCGAGATTCCGTGCGCGCGCCAGAGGTCTTCCGGTGACCCGAACTGGTGGATGAACGCGTCCTGGAGCGCGAAGGTCGACAACCGGCACGTCGCGCCCGATTCCCAGGCTATCTGTTTGACCTGCGCGCCCAATCCGCCCTGCACGGAATGCTCCTCCACAACCACGACGTGCTGATATCGGGCCAGGAGCCCCGCGAGGCCTTCCTTGTCGAGCGGCTTCAGCGTGTGGACCGAGACGACGCCGACCTGGCCTGCCCCCACGGCCTCCATCTGCTCGGCCGCGGAAAACGCCAGCCGGGTGATCGGGCCGTAGGACAGGATGCAGACATCCCGGCCTTCCTTCAACCGCCTGACCTTGCCGAAGTGGAACGGATCCACGGCGCCGGAGGTGAGGTTGGGCTCACCCGCCTTCCCGAGGCGCAGATAAGTCGGCCCCTGGCGCTCGGCGCACGCCCAGACGGCCGCGGCCGTTTCCTGCGGGTCGCAGGGCGCGATGACCGCCATGTTCGGCAGGGCGCTCATCAGGGCCACGTCTTCCTGGGCGTGGTGCGTGCCGCCGAGCGTCGAATACTGCAGGCCGGCGCCCACGCCGACCAGGGTCACCGGCAGTTCCTGGTAACACAGGTCGATGCGCACCTGCTCGAAGGGCCGGTAGATCGTGAAGGTGGCGATGGTATAAGCGAACGGGCGGCAGCCCCGCAGCGCCAGGCCCGCGCACAGGCTGATCATGCTCTGCTCGGCGACGCCAACGTTGATGAACTGCTCCGGGAAGTCGTTCCGGAAGGCCGCCGTCGACGCCGCCGGCGAGATGTCGGCGACGACGATGTACACATCGCGCACCTTCTTGGCGACGTCATACATCGTGTGGGCAAAGGTGTCTCTCATCGCACCTGCTCATCGAGCTCGCGCAAGGCCTGCTGGTACTCGGCCGGGTTCGGCGATCGGTAGTGCCACATCGGCACGTTCTCCATGTAGCTGACGCCCTTGCCCTTGACGGTGCGGCAGAGCACCACGAAGGGCTTCGCGCCCCTGCGGGCCCTCACCGCCTCGGCGATGGCTGCCGCATCGTGCCCATCCACCTCGGTTGCTTCCCAGCCGAAGGCCCGGAGCTTGTCGAGCATCGGATAGAAGTTCGGGTGCGTCTCGCTGGTCCGGCCGAGCGACTGGAAGTCGTTGAGGTCCACGGTGCAGACCAGACGCGTGAGCCCAAGCGTCGGCGCCAGCATCAGCGCCTCCCACACCGAACCCTCCTGCAGCTCACCGTCGCTCATCAGGACGTACACGTTGCGGTCGGCCCGGCGCACCCTGTCGGCCAGCGCCATGCCGAGAGCAAGCGGCAAGCCGTGCCCCAGCGAGCCTGTCGAGGCTTCAATCCCGGGAATACCGTAGTCCGGGTGGGTGCCCAGCCGGCCGCCAGGCTTGCAGTACATGTCCAGATCCGCCCGCGTCAACACGCCAAGCCGCTCAAGAATCACGTACAAGGCGACGGAGCCGTGCCCCTTCGAGAGCACGAAGGTGTCGGGGCTATCCTTGTCACCCGGCTTTCGCATGAGGCCGAAGTAGATGGCGTCGAGCATTTCGAGACACGAAAAGGCCCCGCCCACGTGCAGTGCGCTGACCTTCTGCGACATCTCAAGAATGCGCACGCGCAACTCATAGCAGCGGCGGCGCGACTCGGTCCGGAACGCTGCGAGATCGATGGGCTCATGCATGAGGTCAGTGTGGATCATGTTGTCGCGCGCCGCTGACGGCGCGCCTCCAGGGCCTTGTCCCACATCTCGAGGATGTACGGGGGAATGGGCAGCCCCTCCGCCTCGAGCCGGCCGACGAACTCCAGCGCCTGCCCTTCGTGACAGCACGTGACCTGCACGCCGTCATACTCCGCCCAGAACAGGTGCAACCGCTGTGGGTAGCCGCTGATGCCGCCATCGTCGACCACCGTAATGAGGGGAAACAGCCGGTCGCAGCGGTAGCCGGTCTCCTCCTCGAGCTCCCGCTTTGCGCAGGCCTCGAGCGACTCGCCCGGCTCGCAGTGGCCGCCCGGCGCCACCCACATGCCGGCATGCTGCAAGCCGGGCTTGTCGTCGCGGTGCTGGAGCAGCGCAGCGCCGTCGGCCCGCAGGAGCACGATGCCGGCAATGGTGGGAAGTGCTCCGATCATGGGTGCACGCCGAGGCGATCGGCCATGCGGCCGAGCCCGGCCTCGAGCGGCATCGGGCGGAACTCGGGAAACGCCCTCAGCATGGCCGTCGGATCGAAGTGCCGATGCGTGATCGCGGATGCGCGCGGCCGCTCCTCGATCTGCACCCCGTCTCCGACGAGGCGCGCAATCAGCCGGGCGATGTCGCCGAACGAGCGGGACGCGCCGGTCGCCACGTTGAGGACACCGGTTGCCCGGGTCCGCAGGGTCGCCGCGACAATGCTGGCGAGGTCTTCGACGGCCACGTGGTCGCGCTGCTCCTCGCCGCCGCCGAACAGGGTGATCTTCTTGTCCTTGATGGCGGTGCGGAAGAAACGATTGGGGCCGTAGCCGTTGTGCGTGTCCTCTGCGCCGTAGAGCAACGAGGGGCGCAGCACCGCCAGCGGCACTCCTGCGGCTCCGAGCTGCTCGATCAGCATGCGCTCCCTGACGCGATGCATGGTCCCGTGGAAAGACGGCGGGTCGCACGGGGTCGATTCGTTCACCAGCGCGGCGCGCTCCTCGTAGACGGCATCGGAGCTGATGTAGACCACATGCGACGGCCTGCGCGCCGAAAGCGCCGCGCAGACGTGCGCGCCCATCGCCAGGTTGTTCATCAACGTCGCGATGTCCTTGCCGCGGTCGGGTGTGAGCGCGGACACAAAGACGACGGCATCGTCCGCACGCAGGCGGTCCTGCAGGATCCCGACGGCCGCCGGACTGGAGAGGTCCGCGTCCCGCGAGCCCAACGCGACGAGCTCGACCCCGGTGCCCGAAAGCTGGCTCACGACCGTCCGGCCCACAAAGCCCCCGGCCCCTATCACTACGACTCGCCCCAGAGGAGCAGCTGCGTGGACTTCGAGAGGATGCATCAGATCGTCCCTTCAGCTCGGTGTACCGTCGCCGAGCCTGAGCGCGATCAGGCCCGCCTCGCCGCACGCCCGCTCCGGCAGCACGCCGAACGGGTCGATCACCAGGCGCGTTCGCAGTCGGCGCGCGATCTCGTGGGCCTCGACCGCCCGGAACTGCGGCCAGGCCGTCATGATCGCCAGTACGTCGGCGCCCTCGCACGCCTCGAGCGGGGAGGCCGTCACCGTGAGGTCGAACCCGTCGAGCGCCGCCGGTCGGCTCGCCACGGGATCGTGAACCCGGAGGGCAAACGGCCGCAGAGCGCCGAGCAGCTCGACGGCGGGCGAGTTGAACGTCGAGTGGGTGTCTTCCTTGTAGGCCAGGCCCCAGACGGCGATGATGCGGGTCGACGCCGGCATCCGCGCATGCAGCACACGGAGGGCCCAGTCGCGCCGGTAGCGGCTGTTGCTGCGCCAAGCCCGGACCAGCTCCACGTCGGTGCCGTGCTCGGCGGCCAGCATCTCGACGGTCGCCATGTCGCGACCTAGGTTGCTCCCGCCGATGCCCAGCCCGGGGCCGAGATAGGCCTTCGGCCCGATGCGCGCGTCGAGCCGGAGTGCCGGAGCGATCTCGCTCCACGAAGCACCCACGTGCTCGCAGATCTCCGCGAGCATGTTCGTCGTGCTGACCGACGACACGAGGAACATGTTAATCGCGATCTTCGCGAGCTCCGCGCTCTCGAAGCGCATAGGGAGCACGGGGCACCCGAACGCGTCCAGGTAGCTGCGCAGGGCGGATGGCAGGGCCGCCGCGGGATCGGCGCAGCCGACAATGAAGCGTTCGGGATGAAGCGCCCGCTCGATCGCCCGCCCGAAGATCAGCGTTTCAACCTGGTACATCAGCGTGCAGCCGAACGCCTCGACGGCTGGTGTCAGCTGTCGCGTGAACCCGGGATGAACCTGGCTCAGGATGACGAGGATCGTGCCCGGCCTCACGGCCTGAGCGACCGACGTCACAAGCTCGCGCACCGGGGCGACGTCGCTGCGCCCGTCGGGAGAAGTCGGCACGTCTACCGCGATGTAGACGACCGAGCACCCGGCCAGCGCCGCCGGATCGGCCGAGAACGTGACACGCGGCTTCGCGCGCGCATACAGCGATTCCAGTCCCGGTTCGGAGACCTCGAAACGCCCGGCCGCGATACCGTCGATCGTGGCCTTCCGCGGATCGTAGCCGATGACGTCGAAACCCTTGTCTGCCGACGCCAGGCTGGACACGAAGCCGAGGTGAGTCAGTCCGGCAAAGCCAATCATGCAAAGAGCCGCACACGGGCGCGCTGAGCCAGGTGGGTCAGCGCGCGGTTGATCCAGATGTCGTTGGCCAGGTTCGTCACGTTCCCCTGGCCGCACAGGCCCCGGAAGTGCTCGTACTCGAGCCGCCAGGTCGGGTCCGGCTGCTCGAGGGTATGGGTCTCCTCGTTCGGCTTGCCCGACGGGAGCTTGCGATCGCGAACGGTGAGCGCGGTCGGGCCCCACTTGCACAGGCTGGTCACGTGCAGGCTTCCGGTTTCGCCGACCAGATCCATGAGGAAGCTGTTGCGCCACGACAGCAGCGTGCCTTCCATCCGAATCATCGGACGCGTCGCGGGAAACCCGACGCAGAAGTAGTCGCAGGCCCGATTCTCGAAGCATTCCGAGGCCCAGAGCTCCGGCAGCGTGGCCGGTGGCCCAAACAGGAACAGGACGAGATCGAGCAAATGCGAGGCTAGGTCGGGAATCACGCCGAGCCCGGCGTCGCGCCACACCGAGTTCCGCACGTCTCGCGCAGTGCCGTTGCCGTAGAAGAAGCGCGCCTGGTACACCTGTCCGATGCGCCCCTCGTCGAGGATCGCCTTGGCGCGCGCCAGATGCGGCTCGAACCGGTGGTTGTAGGCCGTGTAACAGACCGCCCCGGTGGCCCGTGCGAGGTCCTGGAGCTTCAGCAGGTCGGCCTCGTCGGCCGCGAGCAGCGGCTTCTCGACGAGCACGTGCTTGCCGTGCGAGAGCAGATAGGTGAGCAGCGCGATCTTCGGCTCGTCCGGCGTGCACACCAGCGCGGCTTCGTAACTGTCGAGCGGAACATCCTCGAGGGCGCGGAAGACGGCTGAGCGGGCCGGGTTCGAGTCGACGGTGGCGACGACGTCCGAGCCGGCCACGGCCACTCGCTTGGGGCCTTGAATCCCCAGTCCTACGACGATGACTCTCATGCGTATTGCAGTTGTTTCTCGACCGCCGCGAGCTTCTCCAGTATCTGCGGCGGCGTCACCGGCGTGTTCCCGTCGTGCTCGCACGCGATGGCGGCGGCCATCGACGCCAGCATGGCGGCGATGACGGGATTGCCGGTTGCCGTCAGCGACAGCGTTGCGTAAGCCAGCAGCGCGTCGCCCGCGCCCACGGGGTCGACGACGCGGCCGGCGAACGAGTCGATCTGGAAGAAGGACCGCACGTCTTCGGCGGCGGACCGGTAGGTCATGAGCCCGCGCTCTCCCATCTTCAGCATGAGCGTCTTACATCCGGCCCGCTTGTAGAGCTCGAGCGCCAGCGGCCGCACTACCGAGTCTTGGTCGCCGAGAGCGAACCGCGCTTCCTTCTCGTTCGGCGTCAGCAGGTCGAACCTGAAAAAATCAAGGATGTTGCCCCAGCGGCTGGCAACCTGGCTGTCGGCGACCCTGAGGGGGCCTTCACGCAGGGCGCCGATCAGCGCGGGGATGGTGGCCTTGCTGAAGATTCCGTGGCGGAAATCGCTGAACACATAGGCGTCCACGTCCGCCGAAGCGAGCGCCGCCTTGAACTGGTCGAGGATTCTCTCGGAAATCGGCCGGTTGTCGACCTTGTCGACCTTGAGCAGCCTGTACCCGTTCGCGATGATGGCCGCCTTGTTGGTTGTCGGCCGCGTCGAATCGACGATCGGCAGGCACTTCACGTCGTGCTCGGCCATCTGCTGCAGAACGAAATCCCGATGCGCATCGTCGCCGAGCACCGTGGAGAAGGTGACCTCGGCGCCGGCCGCGCGCAGATGGCGCGCGACGACCGCTGCGCCGCCGGCAAAGTCGACTTGCTGGTCGAAGCGGACGCTCAGCGTGGGCGTCTTGCTCGTGCTCGCCCCGATCGGCGACGTGTAGACGTACGAATCGACAATGGTGTCGCCGAGCACGTGCACGCGCAGTCCCTTGCAGCGGTCAAGCGCCCGGCGCAAATCGTCGAAACTCACGTTCTCCGATTCCATGAGGGCGTGCAGCTTCTCCGGGCCGATGTTCGGCGGCACCGTCTCGATGAACCGCGACGAGGAGAAGACGATATCGCCGGGCGTGAGGATGATCTCGCCGCCGTAGCTGCTGAGCGTATCGATTTCCTCCTGGGTCCGCGGATGCACGCTGCTCGACACGTACTCGTAGCCCTTGGCGAAGTAGTCGGGCTGCAGGTAGGCCAGGTTCTCCAGCGGCGTCGGCTGCTCGTCGACGATGACGTAGTCGACAATCTCGAGCGCGGCGAGGTTCATCGCCCGCAGCTGCTGGGGAACGAACGGGCGATAACTGGCCTTCGTAATGTGCGCGTCCGAGGTGAGGCTCGCGACCAGGATGTCGGCCTTGCTCCGCGCGTACATCAGATGGCGCAGGTGCCCTGGGTGCACCAGGTCGAAGGCGCCGTGGCACATGATCACCTTCTGCTGGCGCGGACGCGGACCGATGATCTCCCGGAGCTCCTCCCGTGACTTGATCTTCCGGCGATAGCGAGCGTCGGTACCGTCGGCGTGCTGCATCATCCCCGATCTCCCAGGGCCTCGAACCAGGCCCGCGTTGCCTTCTCGATAGATGCCGGATCCCACACCGGCGCCTCGCGCCAGTAGTCGATGTGGCGCAACATCTCCGCGACCCCCTCTTCGAAGGAGACCTGCGGAGACCAGCCGGTCTCGCGGGTGATCTTGCCGATGTCGGCCCACGTGCAGTCCGGCTCGCTCGGACGCCTGGGCACGTAGGTGACCTCGCCACCAAGCAACTCCACGAGGCGATTGACCGACTGCGGTCTGCCTGCACCGACGTTGTAGATGGTCTGCGCGTGCGGGGTCTCGGCACAAGCCAGGAACGCGCGCGCGAGATCCGTCACGAACACGAAGTCGCGAGTCTGCGTCCCGTCACCCACCACGGTGTACGGCTTGTTCTTCAGCTTCTGAGCGAGGAACACGCCGAACACGGCGCCGTAGGCCCCCGTCGTCTTCGAGCGCGGACCGTAGGCGTTGAAGATGCGGATCGACACCACCGGTAGCCTGTAGACCTTGCCCCAGTGCAGGACCGCCTCCTCGCCCATGAACTTGCTGAGGGCGTACGGATACTCGGTGCGAATCGGAGCCTGCTCGGTCGTCGGCAACTGATCCGACAGGCCATAGCACGAGGAGGACGCCGCGTAGACGAACTTCCGAACACCAGCGGCGCGCGCGCCCTCGAGCGCTGCGACCGTCCCCATCACGTTCGCGCCGACGTAGTCCAACGGCCGCTCGATGGACGGCACGATGTCCCCGATGCCCGCGAAATGAAACAGGTAGCGGGCGCCCGCGAACACGGGATCACTCGGCGCCTTGTCCCGGATGTCGGCAATCTCGACGTGGAGATTCGGGTTGTGCTGCTGATGCTTGAGGTTGTCGAGCCGGCCGCCGACGAGATTGTCGACGACCCGGACCTCAAACCCGCGCGACAGCAAGAGGTCGACCATGTGGCTGCCGATGAAGCCGGCGCCGCCGGTCACCACCGCGATGTGGGCCGGGCTGCTCACTGGAGGGCGAGCTTCTTGACGGTCCGCACGTTGAAATACCGGTCGTCCTCGAAGCTGTTCGGAAGGAGCCCGCTCCGGAAGGCGCGGCAGAGGTCGCGCACGGCGTCCTCGATGGAACGCCGCGGACGCCAGCCGAGCTTCTCGGCAATCTTCTTCGACGACACGTGATACGACCGGGGGTCGTCACTCGGCGTGGTCTCGACCGGGATCGGCGCCAGCTCAGGGAACTCCTGCTCGACCACCCGTTTCACACGCTCGGCGAGCTCGCGCACCGTGAAGTTCTCGTAGCCGGCGTTGAAAACCTCGCCGACGATCTTCTCCTTTGGCGTGGTGAGCAGCTCGACATACAGGTCGGTGATGTCCTCGATGTGGATGTTCGGACGCTTCTGGTCGCCACCGAATACCGTCACCTTGCGTCTGTTCACGGCGTGGTTCGTCAGGATGTTCACCGTCAGGTCTAGGCGCGTCCGCGGCGAGTACCCACAGACGGTGGCCGGACGGATGATTACCGGCGTGAAGCTGTCGGAGCGGTACTTCAGCAGCAAGGGTTCGGTCATGCCCTTGTACTTATTGTAGTCGCTGACAGGGACTAGCGGGTGCTCCTCGGTGACCTCCGGCGCATCGCTCACCCCGTACACCGAGCTCGTGGAGGCATAGATGTACCGCGGCACTCCGGCGTCCACCGTCGCCTTGATCATCGGTTCGAAGCAGTCGTAGTTGATGGACCGGCCAATCGCGGGATCCAGCTCGAAACTCGGGTCGTTCGAAATGCACGCCAGGTTGATCACGGCGTCGTGTCCCTGCACCGCCCGCGCGTACCGCGCCGTGTCGCGGATGTCCGCATCGAGGACCGTCAGGTGCGGGTGCCCTTTCGGCAGCCCGTGACTGCCGTACAGCATCAGGTCATAAACCGTGACGGCGTATCCCTTGTCGAGCAGCTTTGGCACCAAGACCGACCCCTTGTAACCCGCGCCTCCGATGACTGCAACTCTTTCCACGTTTGCCCGTGCCTTTCTACCCGGCTACGCCGAGGCGGGTGAGTTCGTCCGGATCGAATAACCGGCCGCGACCGCATCGTCGCGGAACATCTTTACGGTATCGAGAGAGTATTCGGCAAGGTCCTTGCCGACCAGCTTCAACTTCGCCAGCACGTCGGGCGTCGCCGTGATGATATGGCACCCGGCCTGGTCTGCCTGGAACACGTTCAGCAGTTCCCGCGGACTCGCCCAGATGATGCGGCTCGCCGCAAGGGGGCGGACGATGTCCACCGCCTCGGCGATGATCGGCACGGGATCGACACCGGTGTCGGCGATGCGGCCGGCAAACACGGACACGAAGCTCTCCACGTCGGGCCGGAGGCACTCGGCCACCCGCCGCACCTGATCAAGGGTCATCAGGGCCGTCACGTTCAGCCGCACGCCCTGCTCCGCGAGATCACGAATGAGGGGGCCGGCGAACTCGCCGCGTGTGTTCGTGACCGGCACCTTCACGTTCACGTTCGGCGCCCACGAGGCGATCTCGATGGCCTGACGTTCCATCTCGGAGAAGTCGTCGGAGAACACTTCGAACGAGATGGGCCGGCTGGAAATGACCCCGAGCACGCGCTTGGCGAACGCCGCGTAGTCGGTCACCCCAGCTTTCCGCATCAGCGTCGGGTTCGTCGTGAACCCTTGAATCCGCGGGTCGGCGGCCAGCTGCCTAATCGCATCGAGATCGGCGCCGTCGGCGAATAGCTGCACCCTGAGGTCGGTGACACTCGGCATCCTACACTCCTTGACGGTCCCACGAGAGAATCAGCTCGACCGCCTCGACGAGCGATCCGACGGCGGCGTGGTAGTGGCTCGGCTGCTCTTCCGCGTAATCGTTCCGGATGAAGATCGTGTGGCAGCCGGCAGCGGCTCCGGCCCCGACATCACGCCAGCGATCGCCCACCATGAAGGACGCCGCGAGGTCGAGGTCGAGCGCCCGCGCCGCGTCGAGTAGCATGCCCGGCCTGGGCTTGCGACAGGGGCAGTCGTCGGCGTCGGTGTGATAGCAAACGCGGATGTCGTCTACGGCCACCTGTTCGCGCAGGCGGGTGTTGATCGCTTCCACCACGGAGCGTGACTGCCGGCCGGCACCGACATCGGGCTGGTTGGTCACCACGACGATGGCGAAGCCCGCCCCTCTGAGACGCTGGACGGCCTCGGGCACGCCCGGGTAGAGCACGAAGGCCTCCGGCGTAGCTGGCGGATACGATTTGCCCTCACGGAGAACGGGCACGTTCATCGTTCCGTCGCGGTCCAGAAACACCGCCGGCCGCAAATCCATCACCATTTCGTCGCTTGCTGCTGCAGGCGTGGATGCGAGACGAGGGCGTGCCAGACGACTGCCTGAAACACCTCGCTGAGGGGCGTGACGAGAGAGGCGTCCACGGTGGGGATCACGACGACGTGGTCGCCCCGGCGTTTGGTATAGCCGCCGTCACGGCCGACAACCCCGAACACGGCCATCCCGCGCCGCTTCGCTTCGTCGATGCCACGAATGATGTTGGGGCTCACGTTGCGGGCGGCGTCGCCTCCACCCACCGACAGGACGAAGACGGCGTCATCGGGTCCGCCGCGGCTCACCCGCACGTACTGCTCGAAGACCGTTTCCCACCCCTCGTCATTGGTCCGTGCGGTCAGCTCCGGCACGTTGTCGGTCGGGGCGTACGCTTCGATGCCGGCGAGCTTTCGCAGGTCGTTGACGAAATGGGACGCATTGCCGGCGCTGCCCCCGACGCCGAGGACGAAGAGACGTCCCCCGGCCGCGCGGAGCGCCACGAGCGCGTCCACCATGGCCTCGAGCGCATCGGGAGCGAGCTGTTCGGCCACGGCCCGCACGTGAGCCAGGAATTGGTTGGAATGTGTCATAGGCCCTCACCAGCCGCCGGCGGAAGGCCGGGCGCAACGAGGGGCGAATCGGGACATTCGCGGAGCAGCAGGATGCGTGACGCGGGCACCCCGATCCGTTCCAGGCGCTTCCGCGTTCGAGCGGGACGGTCCAGCACAGCGACGATCAGCAAGTCGTAGTTTAGGGTCCAGACGGCTTCGGCGCCACCGACCCGGTAGCCGAGGAAGGTCGCCCCGGGCTCGTCATCGAAGATGGCGACGGGTTCGACGCCGATCTCCCGGAGCAGGATGTACGCGAGCTCGGCGGCTTCACCCGTCCCGTAGATGGCAACACGCCGGCCGTCGACCCGACCTTGCAGCTGCTGCCGGACACGTCGCCGCGCATCCCGGTAGAGGTCAAGCGAGTGCTTGATGAACTCGTAGGTCAGCCGCGTCTTCTCCGCCACACCCGCCGGGGTGACGAGGTACGTGATGCGGTTCGACTTGATGCCCACACACTTGATGTACCCCTTGCGAATCAGGCGTTTGAGGCACAGGTTGGTGAGCCCCAGCGCGATGCCCAACCGCGAGGCGAGGGTGCGCTGTGATATGCCCGACTCGCTCTCGAGCAGCTCGAGGAGTCGGAGATTTCGCTGTGATTGGACGTTCACAAGCCGTCGGAGGACAAGCGTCCGCCCCCTCAGTTACAGCACCGAGGTCTGTTCAAAACGTGAACGGCAAATTATCGCAGAGAATACGCACGTTTGCAACCCATTGTATCGCGCCGTGCTAAGTGTTACCGGACGAAAGGGCGTCGCGCCAAAACCTCTGTTGCCAGTGTCAGCACAGGGGGCACTGGCGTGGGACCGGAAGCGCGGCGCGAGTATTTGGCACGAATGCGAGAGCGATATGTCGTGGGCGATGTCCCGCCGGCTGTTGAAATTCAGCGGCGGCTCGGTTGACGACTACGCGACGTTCTCCACGACTTCAGCGATCCCGAGCTGCTGATCACGGGCGCGCAGAGCAGCGACGAGCTGCGGCATCGCCTTGTGCCCCTTCAATCGACGGAAGCCTTTGACGGCTTCGAGGACGCCGGCGGCGACCCAGCGTACCACCATCTGCCCACCGCGCCACCGCTTCACGTGCCGTTTCACGTGTCGAGTACGGCTGATGAGACTCTCGGCCGCAGTGGTGGTGGTGAGCGATCGGCGCAGCGTAGCCGGCAGATTGAGTCCGAGGACGGTCAGCGTTTCATCGAGCCCTTCTCGGATGCTCTCCGCGGCGCTCGGATGCTCGGCCTCGAGTCGCCGTGCAAGATCGAGCAGCAGGCGACGGGCCGTGGCGACGCCTGCGCTGCGGTAGGCCCGCTGCAGGATCGCCTTCGCCCACGTCCGCTGGCGCTCTGGCAGGTGATCGAGGACGTTGCGCATCTTGTGGACTTGCCAGCGTTGCACCAGGGCAACCTCGCCGAAGAGATCACGCACGGCTTTGCGCAGCGCCTTCGAGCCGTCGTGGATCACCAGCAGACTCCGGTCCGTGCAGAGGCCGCGGCCCTGGAGATTCAGCTTTGTGGCGTCGGTACGGGAGCTGGAGATCACGCCGCACGTGGCGCAGAAGGACCACAGCACGATCGATGGACGCACCACGCGGCACGCGGGCTACGACGTCAGCCAACGGAAGCGCAAACTGATCGAGCAGGTCTTTGGCTGGATGAAGACGGCGGGCGGCTTGCGGAAGCTGCGCCATCGGGGCGGTGAATTGGTTCCCGCGCGGCACGAAACGAGTGGACAGCCCTTTGGCAGAGGGAGAATGGGGTATGTCCAGACAGAAGCCAAGCGAGGCGGGAGCCTCGGAGGGAGCCCGGAGGGCGACCGGAGAGGCCGCCGCCTCGCCGAGCCGCGGCGGCACCGGGCGGTGGTCGGCGCGGCGCAAGGTGTCCGTTGTGTTGGAACTGCTGCGCGGTGCCGACCTCGAGACGCTGAGTCGGCGGTATGGGGTGACCGCGGCGACGCTGTCGGCGTGGCGGGATGACTTCCTGGCGAGCGGCGAAGCGGGTCTGAAGCGCCGCGAGGTGGCGGCGGAGTCCGAGGAGACGCGCCGGCTGAAGCGCGTCGTCGCCGAGCTCGCGACCGACAAGGAGCTCCTCAAGGAGAAGATCCGGCATCTGGAGGGTAGCGGCCCTTTGGGCTGGTGGAGGTCGAAGCGATGAGCCGCCGGACATCGCCCTCCACGCACCGGCCGTACGGGGTGACCAGGGTCCTGCGCATCTGGCAGCTGCCCCGCTCCACGTTCTACGCCCAGCGCGCGCGCCAGGCGCAGCCGGCGACAGCCCGCCGGGGCCGGCCGCCGCGCGTGGACGATACCGCGCTGCTCGCGCACATTCGCGCCGTCATTGGCGAGAGTCCGTTCCACGGCGAGGGCACCGCAAGATCTGGGCGCGCTTGCGCACGCTCAAGCAGGTGCGGACCTCCCTGCGGCGCGTCCTGCGGGTCATGCGGGAGGCGGACCTGCTGTCTCCCGCCCGGCAGCCTGAGCCGGTCGTCGAGCGCCCCCACGAGGGCACGATCGTGACCGACCAACCCAAGGTGATGTGGGGCACCGATGCCACCGCGGCGGTGACCCTGGTCGAGGGCACGGCGACCATCTTCGCGGCGATCGACCATTGCACCGCCGAGTGCGTCGGGATTCATGCCGCCAAGCACGGGGATCGCTTCGAAGCGCTCGAGCCCCTGCGCCAAGGCGTCCGCGACCACTTCGGGACGCTCGCGCCGGCCGTCGCGGCGGGCCTCGCCGTGCGTCACGATCACGGCAGCGTGTATCTCAGCGCGGACTTCCAAGCCGAGGTTACCTTCCTCGGCATCACGTCCTCGCCCGCCTTCGTGCGCCAGCCCGAAGGCAACGGCTGTATTGAACGCTTCTTTCGGGCCTTGAAGGAACAGCTCCTCTGGGTCCGCCACGTCTCGACCGTCGAGGAACTCCGACAGGCGCTCCTCGCGTTCAAGGAGACCTACAACCGTGAGTGGCCGATCGCGCGACTCGGGTATCGCTCGCCGGCGCAAGTGCGTCAGGCCTTTGCCGTCAGAACCGCAGCCTGATTATCATCAACCCGCTGTCCAATCCGCGTGCGGCGGTACAGGGCGGTGAATTGGTGGACTGGATCCTGACCTTTACCGCCGCGGCCTACAATCTGGTCAGGATGCGCACGCTGCTCGCACGGGCGTAGTGTCGATGCGCCACAACGCCATCGCCTGCACGACACGACAACGCGAGATCGAGAGTAGATTCGCTGCGCTATGACCACACTCGAACGACTCCGATTCGTCCCGCGAGTCACTTTCTCATCGTCCTGTGCGCGCGCAGCTCGGAAACTAGGCCACTGCGCCGCTCGGAAACTGATCCACCTGCAGGACGTTCATTCTACGCTGCTTCCTCTCCGGGCTCCTGGGGTCCGTGGCCGGGCGCGGCGTCAGCCCGGACCGCGCCGCTTCCGCATCCGATAGCTCTTGCCTGTGGTCGTGATCACCGTGGCGTGATGGGCCAAGCGGTCCAATAGCGCCGTCGTGAGCGTCTCGTCGCCGGCAAAGACGGTCACCCATTCCGCAAACGCCAGGTTCGTGGTCACCACGGTGGCGCGCCACTCGTAGCGATCGGCGATCAGATTGAAGAGCAGCTCGCCCCCCCCGCGGTCGAACGGCACGAAGCCGAGCTCGTCGATGATGAGGACCTCGACGCGGCGCAGGCGCTGCTGCAGGCGCGTCAGCTCGCGAGCATCGCGGGCCTCCACGAGCTGCCGCACCAAGTCGGCGACACGGGCGAAGAGGACTCGACGCTTCTGGCGCGTGGCTTCGACCCCGAGCGCGATCGCCAGGTGGGTCTTGCCGGTCCCGATGGGGCCGGCCAGGATCAGATTCTCGGGCGCGGTCACCCATTCGCCCCGGGCCGGCGTGTGGATCTGCGTGGCGTTGATCCCGTCGGCCGCGGGAAAATCGAAGGTGTCGAGGGTCTTCACCTCAGGGAAGCGCGCGTCGCGCCGGCGCTGGCGGATGACGGACTCGTGGCGCGACGCGAGCTCGGCGCTGAGCACTTCCTGCAAGTAGTCTTCGTGCGGCCAATGTCCATCCCGGGCCTGACGGGCGAGGCCTTCAAAGGTCCGCGCCAGACCTGGCAGCTTGAGCGCGCGCGTGTGCGCGATGACGAGATCCCGCGTGAGGGTGGCGGCGCTCATGCCCGCACCTCCGTCAGCCCGCCGTCGTAGTCGGCCGCGCACCCACTGCCGACGGTAATGCCCTGGAGACCAGGCGGCACGTCCACCGCCGCACCGGCCGCCGCGGACGCGGCCGGCGTCAGCGCCCGCAGGATCGGCGTGCCGGTGGTGAGGGCGGCGGCGACGGCGGCGGCGACGTGGCTCAGCCCGTGGGCTTCAATCTGGCCGAGCACCTTGGCGAGGAGTCGCGCGGCCTCGCGGCGGGGCATGCGCCGCGTGGAAGTGCGCCCACACCGCCGGAAACGGGTCGCCGAGATCGCGGAGCAGATCGGGCAACACCTGGCGCACGGCCTGCGGTTTCCGTGCGAGCTCGGACAGGTAGTGGCGATAGTCGATCGACCGCTCGCCGAACCGCTTCCGGGGATGCGCGATCCCCGTGCCGTCCTTACCGACGATCGTGACCGTCGTGGCGCCCACGCGCGCCACAAGATCGAGCCCGGCCCAGCCAGAGGGCACCGAGTACCCCGCGCCCTGCAGGCGAACCAGCGCCCCGAAGGCCCGCGCTTCGAGGGCGAAGCGCGTCCCGATCGTCTCGCCAGCACCATCGCGGCCCACGGCCAGCCGCGCGTCCATCCGCGCGAGCAGCGCTTGGTTGATGGCCTCGAGCGTCGGCGCGCTCGGAATCGGCGTGAGCGCCTGCCGGCGCACCGCCTGGCCGCGGCTCTCGACGCCGCCCTTGTCATGGCCTTCGCCCGGTCGGCAGAAGCACGGCTCGAAGAGATAGTGGGACGCGAGGGCGGCGAAGTGCGGCGTCAGCGTCCGCTCGCCGCCCACGAGGACCCGGACAACCGCCGCCTTGAGATTGGCGTATGCGATCCGCGCCGGCACGCCAGCGAAGTGCGCGAAGGCGCGCACATGACCGTCCAAGAAGCTGACCTGGTCCTGGCGCTCGGAGATCCACGCGAAGTCGCGGCCGGAGTACATCAGGCGCATCAGGAAGAGCCACGCCTTCCGGCGGGTCCCGTCGAGGTCGATCAGGACCTCGAAGAAGTCGACCTCGGCCAGATCGCCGGGACGGTAGGTCAGCGGCAAGAAGACCGCGCGGCGCCGCCGTTTCCACTCCGCCACGGCCGCCTTCACGAGCGAGACCCCGACCTGGTGGCCTTCGCCGATCAGCAACTCGTGCAGGCGGGTCGCCGTCAGCTGCTGCTTCCCGCCCATCCATGCCTTCGACTCCGCCAGGAGCGCCTCGACCCGTGGCCCGACCCGCTCCCAGACCGGTCGAGCGCGGGGCTGGGCTTCCCGCCGCACCGGCACCGCCCCCTCGACATACTTGCGGACCGTGACCCGCGAGATGCCGAGCTCCTTGGCGACCTGCCGCTGCGAGCGGCCCTCCACCAGCACTTTGTGACGAATGACATGTACCTGGTCCACCTTGAGCATCCTCTCCAGCGGACCCCGGGGCTCCATCGCCCCGCAAGCCCGCCAATCAGACCCTCAGGTGGATCAGCTTCCGAGCGGCGAGTGGATCACTTTCCGAGCGGCGCGCCCATCCTGCTAGTTTTGGCGCGACGAGTCGCTGCTCGGCAACACTTCCTTATGGCTCGACAGGCCCATCAGGTCAGCCGGAGACGCGCGCGGGCCCGTAGATTAGCGGCTCGCAATCAGGCGCGCGCTCGCGGTGGCAACGCCAGCTGGCGTGCCGGCGTCGCCAAAGGCCGCCGCCAACTCCGACCGCAGCGCCGTGAGGTTCGCGCTGCCCATGCCGGCCGCATGTAGCGCAACATAGTACGCCATCGCCAGCCGCTCGGCCGACGCGTCGCTCGGGGAGGTGCCCCGCAGGGCCTGCGCGGCCGACTGGACCAGGCGACGGACCAGGGCCTGGTCGGGTGCGGGATCGGTCAACCCCACAAGATCGGACGCCAGGTCGTCGAGTGCCGACGGCTCGCCCGCCGCCACCGCTTGCAGGTCCCGCCGCAGATCGAAGAGCTTGTTGCGCTGCTCGGGGGTCGGGGCCGGCGCGCCGAGCAACTGCTCGGTCGCTGGCGCGGGAATCGCCCGAGGCGCTTCCGCCACGGCCGGCGCCGCAACGTCAGGATTCGCGGCTGGCGACGCCGTGTTCGTGGGATTTCCGGATTCCGGACTGCCGCACCCTGCGGCGGACATTCCGACCACCAATGCCCAGACTGCGATTCGCATTCATGGCTCCTTTCGCCGGCTCAACGGCCTTCGATGGACGGCACCGCCGTGGGCTGCGCCTTCAACCGAGCCAGATCAGCATCCACCATCATCCGGACCAAACCTGGAAAGTCCACGCCAGGCGCCCACCCGAGCTCCGTCCGCGCCCTAGTCGCGTCGCCGATCAGCAGGTCGACTTCCGCCGGGCGGATGAACCGCGGATCGATCGTGACGTGCCGCTGCCAGTCGAGGCCGACATGGGAGAAAGCCACGTCGACTAGATCCTTGACCGAGTGCGTCACCCCGGTGGCGATCACGTAGTCGTCCGGGCGATCCTGCTGGAGCATCAGCCACATCGCCCGCACGTAGTCACCGGCAAACCCCCAGTCACGTTTTGCATCGAGGTTGCCGAGCCTCAGCTCGTTGGCAAGGCCCAGCTTGATTCGCGCCACCCCGTCGGTGACCTTTCGCGTCACGAACTCGAGCCCACGACGCGGCGACTCATGGTTGAACAGGATGCCCGACGCCGCGAACATGTCGAAGCTCTCGCGGTAGTTCACGGTGATGTAGTGACCGAAGACCTTCGACACGCCATACGGACTCCGCGGGTAGAAGGGCGTCAGCTCCGATTGCGGCACTTCCCGCACCTTGCCGTACATCTCGCTCGACGATGCCTGGTAGAGCCTGATGCCCGTGTCGACGTGGCGAATGGCTTCCAGCACGCGTGTAACACCCAGCGAGTTGAAATCACCCGTGAGCAGGGGCTGGTCCCAGGACGCGGGCACATACGACATCGCCGCCAGATTGTAGAACTCGTGAGGCCGCACGTCTTGGACCAGGCGCAGGATCGAAAACTGGTCGAGCAAGTCGGCCGGCCGCAGCGTGATGCGATCGAGGATGTGCTCGATGCGCCACAGATTGGGCGCGCTCGATCGCCGCACGACGCCGACAACTTCGTACCCCTTCGACAGCAGTAGTTCGGCGAGGTAGGAGCCGTCCTGCCCGGTGATGCCGGTGATGATTGCGCGCTTCGACATGTTCAAACCATCAATTCTTCGCGAGGCCGCCGAGATCTGTCAACGTCACGCCGGACGCCCGAACTCCTCGAGCGCCTCGATCACGCGCGCGACGTCGCCATCGGACATGCCGTAGTGAATCGGAAGGCGTACGAGCATATCGGCGACACGTTCCGCCACCGGGTGCTGCCCCACGCGACCCCCGAGCCGAAGGCCGACGTCCGAGAGGTGCAGCGGCTGATAGTGAAATACGAGCAGCACCTGCCGCTGCTTCATGTGTTCGATGAGCGCGCTCCGCGTCTCGAGCGACGGCATCAGCATGTAAAAGAGGTGCGCTGGGTGCTCACAGTGTGCTGGTACGACCGGGAGCCGTGCCCCGATCCGCTGGGCCCAGGCCGGCAGCGCGGCTGCGTAGGCGGCCCAGATCGCATGGCGCCGCCGCTGAATCTCCTGGCGTGCCTCGATCTGCGCCAGGAGGTACGCAGCGAGCAGGTCCGACGGCAGATAACTCGAACCGATGTCGACCCATGTGTACCGATCGACCTGCCCGCGGAAGAAGCGGCTTCGGTTCGTCCCTTTCTCACGGATGATTTCCGCCCGCTCGACGTACCCGGGATCGTTGACGAGCAGCGCGCCGCCTTCGCCGCAGGTGATGTTCTTCGTCTCATGGAAACTGAGCGTTGCGAGCGCCCCGATGCTGCCCAGGGGCCGGCCGCGGTAAGCGGCGAACAGGCCATGCGCGTTGTCCTCCACGACAACCAGTCCGTGCCGGGCCGCGACGTCGCAGATAACGTCCATCTCACACGCCACGCCGGCATAGTGCACCACCATAATCGCACGCGTGCGAGGCGTCACGGCCGCCTCCACCGCCCGCTCGTCGATGTTCAGCGTGTCGGGTCGCACGTCGACGAACACCGGGCGGGCCCCACGCAGCACGATGGCGTTGACGGTCGAGACGAACGTGAACGGCGGGCAGATGACTTCGTCACCCGGGCCGAGCCCGAGCAGCAGCGCCGCCATTTCGAGCGCGTGCGTACAGGAGGGGGTCAGCATCGCGCGATGCGCGCCGGTCACAGCCTCGAGCACGGCGTGGCACTTCTTCGTGAACCCACCGTCGCCGGAAATGTGACCGGCGGCCAGCGCCTCGCGCATGTAGTCGAGTTCTCGGCCCGTGACGGCCGGCCTGTTGAACCAGATCGGACGAGTGGTGTCGATCGCCGTGAATCCTCCTGGAGTTGCCGCTCCAGTTTATCTCGGCCGCGTGTAACAATGGCAGAGCTTCGATCCGCCGCCCACTGCATGAGACCGCTTGCGCGCTTCGCGTCCCATCTGCCACTCCTGCGTTCAGTCGCCGCGCTCCAGAGGGAGCTCCATGAGGCCCGGGAGGAGCTGAGGGCGGTTCGGCACTTGGCCGCCCAGACCGAGAAGTTGGGCCGGCGCCAGGGCGAACACGTCAACAGCCTCCGGCAGGCGCGCGAGAACCTCAGACGGACCGGGCGGCAGCAGGGCGACGAAATGATGGACCTGCGGTAGTGAAATGAAGTCCTGGCGCAAGCCCGGCGGCGCGCCACGCAGGAACTGGGCCGCACGTTCCGACATTGCGGCTCTCACGACGCGGTGCACACAGCTGCGCCTCCTCGCGATTGACGAAGGCTGCCACCAGGCAAGCGGCCTCGCGCGTCGAAGCGAGATCGCACGGGCACGTGGAGGCGGCCGTGGAGGCCAGCGAAATTCGCCTCGAGCCCTTTCCGCACGCCATCATCAACGGCCTGCTGCCCGACGAGATATACGAGGCACTGGTTGCCGCCATTCGGCCGCGCGTCTTCTTCGAGGATCGCGCCGTGAATCGCCAGCAACTCACGGTCCCGTTCGATCTGGCCTCCCGCCGCGCACGCGAGGTCTGGACATTCGCTACCAGCGTCATCGTCGGGGCGATCCTGGGTCCGGCGTGCACCCGCAGGTTCGACACGCAGCTGAGGGAGCATGTCGCGTCATTCGCACCGGGAGCGCCCTTGAGCGAGGGGCGGTCAATCTGGTCGTCTCTGACGGCCGGATCCTGCTGCGTCGGCCGGGATACGAGATCAAGCCTCACCAGGATCCGAAGTGGGGATTCCTGACGTGCCTCGTCTTACCTCATGCGGCCCGGCGACAGCGAGACGTACGGCACCCAACTCTCCGACATCGACGCGGCACTCGATGCCGAGGGCACGTCCGCTCGAGGCTCGCGGGAGTGATTCGCCCACCGCTCCGACGACGCACGGAGCAGCCTGCCCCGGTCGAAGTCAAAGATCGGCATCTCGACCGAGACGACACTTCCTCAATCGTTGCCCCAGAGGCGAGCGGATGACACAGCGAGCGACGATCTTGCAGGATCGAGGCGGAGCTGCCCACGCCCGTCACCTTCATTGCCCTGGATGATCGAGTCGACGACCAGTTGCACCGCTTCGAGGCCAGCCGGCACTCGTCGTCCTCTCAGCCCTCGTCGGTCACCGCGGGGAACCGGAAGACTCGCTCCCCTCCTCAAGAGCCGTGTTGAACTCCTCTGCGGAGACCGGTACGTGTTCGAGTACATTGGGAAGTTCGAAACAAACGGTTCGAACTCCAGCCATGCCGCCGACGGGACGCACAGCACCGCCGCGACTCCACCAACAGCTGGGTCACGATGCGCCGGATGGCCTCACGGTCGTGCGTCCGGACGATGTAGCGGAAGGTGCGGCCTTCGGTGGGCGTCCCGTCGCCAAGCTGCAATTCCTGCTCGAGCGCGTATCGCAGCGCGTCAGTCGCCGCCGGCGCCCAGCGGATGTGGACAGGTGCTTCAGGGGGCGTCCACACGGGCCAGAACCACAGCGCGACGCCCGCCAGCAGCGCCGCGGCGAGCGCGAGGACGATCAGGGCATCTCGGGTGACGTCGCGGAGCATCTGCGATGGGTGAGTGAGCACTGGCCCGAACTGCCAGAACCGTGCCCACCCAACCATGCGCGCGGTAGAATCTCAGCCGTGTTCAACGCGCTCCACCGTTTCTTCTCCACCTCGTCATGGACCGTCCGGGGCCGCGTCAACCAGCTCCACGAGAAGGTCGACCGCCTCACCGAGGCCGTCGACCAGCTGCTCGACGCGCAGAAGCAGGACGAGAAGTGGCGCAGCGTCTTCCGGCGGCAGATGAACGCCGTGATCCGGCACTTCTACCTGGAGACGGACGTCCCGGCCCCGTACGGGCTCGCGGGGCAGCGCTTCCGGCTGCGATCCCAGAACGAGGAGGACGGCATCATCCTCGCCCTCATGAAGGCCGGGGGCGCGTCGACGCGGAAGTTCGTGGAGATCGGCAGCGGCAGCACCGGCGGAAACGCGGCCACGCTCGCGGCCGACTTCGGCTGGAGTGGCCTCATGGTCGATGCTTCGAGAAAGGCCATCGAGCAGGCGAAGCAGACCTTTGCCTTCAACCCGGGCGTGGTGGCCGTGCGCGCGATGGTGACGCCGGAGACCATCAATTCGCTGATCGAAACCCACGGCTTTGCCGGCGAGATCGACCTGCTCTCCATCGACGTGGACAGCATCGATTACTGGCTGCTCGAGGCCGTCACGGTCTGCCGGCCCCGCGTGCTGATCATGGAATACAACGCGCTCTTCGGGCCGTCGCGCGCCGTGTCGCTGCCCAACGCGCCGAAACCGGACAACGCGCCCAAGGGGTACTCCGGCGCGTCGCTCGCCGCCATCGAGAAGCTGGCCCGCCGCAAGGGCTACCGCCTGGTGCTCTGCGAGGAATCCGGGATCAACGCGTTCTTCCTGCGGCACGACGTCGCCCCCGCCGTCCCGGGGCTGGCGCCGGAGCAGGCGTACCGGCCGTGGATTGACAAGCACGACGTGACCGGCCTCAAGAAGAAGGACATCGACATCGACGATGTGATCCGGCAGTCGGGGCTGCCGCTGGTCGAGGTCTGACGTGCGCTGGCTGGCCGGGCGCATCCCGCCGGTGACCGCGACGCAGCTGGGGCTCTTCCGGGTCGTGCTGGCGTGCGCGGTGGGATTCACGCTCTACGACCTGCGACTCCCGCCCGAACCGTTCCCGCGTGACATGCACCTGACCGTGCACCCGCTCGCGCAGTTCGAATGGGTGCGGTGGATGGCCGAACGGCCGGAGCTCGTCGCGCGTCTCGAGCTCACGGCCTTCGCCCTCGCCGCGCTGTTCGCCCTCGGCGTGGCGACGCGTCTCACCTTCGCGACGCTCGTCGGTGTGCTCACCGCGTGGACGCTCGTCCGGCTGACGCACACCGGCGCGCACGCATGGGGCGCGCTGCTGGTCGCGCTGTGGGCGATGCTGCCCGTGCGCTGGGGCGACGGCGTCGGCATCGACGCGCTGATCCGCCGCCTCCGCGGCCGCACGCCCCCTGGCGGCAGCGCCACGGCGCGCACGGAGTACGGCTACGCGCTCTGGATTCCCGGCGTCGTCTTCGGCGCGGCCATGTTCGCCGCCGCCATCGCCAAGCTCCACAGCGGCATCGGCTGGATCACCAACGGCACGGTGAAGTACTTCTTCGTCATCGACGCCGCACGCGCGCCGACCGACTGGGGCCTGTGGGTCGCGAGCCACCACTGGGCCGCGGTGGCGTTGTCGGCCGGGGCCATCGTCACCGAGCTGTCACTGGTGCTCGCCGTGTTCATCCGGAGCTACGCCGGACGGCTGCCGTTCGCCCTGCTCGGGTTCGGCCTCCTCTTCGGGTTCTGGGCCTTCCAGCACGAGCTCTGGTACGCCTGGTGGACCCTCTACCTCGCGTTCTTCATCCCCTGGCCGGCGGTCTTCAGCGCGCTCGGCGCCAGGGCGGCCGGGACTGCGGCCGCGGGGGCGCTGACGGCGCCGCAGTGGGTCGCCCTGGCACTCGTCGTCGGCGTGCAGGCGGCGGCGATCGTCCTCCGCATCGAGATCTCGCCGATCATGTCCGACTACCCGATGTACTCGACCACGTACGCCTCGGTCGAGGAGTTCGAGCGCCGGAACCCGATCCCGCCCGTCTACCGCTTCGCCGTCCGCCTTGCCGACGGCACCGAGCGCGACGCGACCGAGGCCGCCGAGCGCCTCGAGATCGACGATGTGATCCGGGATGCGCACAACCTCCTGCGGGAGGAGCGCGGCGATCGCGCGGCCCACCTGCTGGCCCTCGACGCGGCAGCCGAGCGGCTGGCGCGGCACTTCGGTGAGCCGGTCGCCGCCATCGTCATCCGCATCGACCAGCGGGGCTTCGACTTCGACCAGGGCCGCTTCGCCTGGAAGCTGGTCGACCACCTCGTCGGTGAGTACCCCACCAGGGCCGTCGCACGATAGAATGGCCAGAACATGCGCATCCTGATTACCGGGGGGGCCGGCTTCATCGGCTCACATCTCTCCGAGGCCCTGCTCGCGTCCGGTCACCAGGTGTTTGTGATCGACGACCTGTCCACGGGATCCTTCGACAACATCTCGCACCTGAAGGACCATCCCGGGTTCGGCTACACGATCGACTCGGTCTTCAACGACCGGCTGGTCGCCGAACTGGTCGACCAGGCGGACGTCGTCTTCCACTTCGCCGCCGCCGTGGGCGTGAAGCTCATCGTCGAACGCCCGGTGCACACGCTCGAGACCAACGTGCACGGCACCGAGGTGGTGCTGAAGCACGCCGCCAAGAAGCGGAAGCTCGTGTTCATCGCGTCGACCTCCGAGGTCTACGGGAAGAGCACGAACGTGCCGTTCCGCGAGGACACCGAGCTCGTGATGGGCGCGACCACGCGGCACCGCTGGGCCTACGCGTGCAGCAAGGCGCTCGACGAGTTCCTCGCCCTGGCGTACTGGAAGGAGAAGAAGCTCCCGGTCATCGTGGTGCGCTTCTTCAACACCGTGGGACCGCGGCAGACCGGCCAGTACGGCATGGTGCTGCCGACGTTCGTGAAGCAGGCGCTCGCCGACGCGCCGATCACCGTGTTCGGTGACGGCACGCAGTCGCGCAGCTTCACCTATGTCGGCGACGTCGTCGGGGCGCTCGTTGCGCTGATGACGCACGCCGGCGCCGTCGGGCAGGTCTTCAACGTCGGCAACACGGAGGAAGTCACGATCCGTCAACTGGCGGAGCGCATCAAGGCCGCGACGGGCAGTCAGTCTCAGATCGTCACCATCCCCTACGACCAGGCCTACGAGGAGGGGTTCGAGGACATGCCCCGCCGGGTACCGGATCTCGGCAAGATCCGGAAGCTCATCGGCTACGAGCCGCGCGTGCAGCTCGACGAGATCATCGCGCGCGTGATCGAGTACCACCGCGGCCCCGTGCATCAGCGCCGGTAGCTCGGCTGCCCGTTTCGTGCAGCCGGCCACCGGGACGGCCGCGCCTGTGCTAAGCTGGCGGGCGAGTTCCCCCCGCAACATCGAAGCTTTCGGCACTTCGCCCAGCAGCGCCAGAGCTTCGGAAAGGTCGCCATGCGTACGCCTTCTTCTGGGCAATCACCGATCTCGATCTGGTCTGCCGCCATCGGCGGCATGCTGCTCCTCTCCGCCACGGACGCACACGCGTACATCGACCCGGGTGCTGGCAGCATGGCGTACCAGGCCATTCTGGCTGCCGCGCTTGGCGCCGGGTTGTTCCTAAGCAGGATCGGGAGACGCATCCTCAGCCTGTTCTCCCGCGGACGCCGCCGAACGGACGAGCCTACGGCGTGAGCCCCACCTCGAGACGAGCCGTGGCCGGGTCGTTCCGCGATCCGGCGGGACATATCTTCGAACGCGACGGCCGCCTCTTCCGCCTGGTCTCCGCCGCAGGCGAAGCCGCCTACCAGCAGCTCATCCGCTCAGGGTTGTACGAGCGGCTCGCGTCGGCGGGGCGTCTCATCCCACACGCCGAACTCGGCCTGGTGGACGAACCCGGCGCGGTGGGACGCCTGCTCGAACCCGTTCGGCTCCCGATGATCAGCTACCCGTACGAGTGGGCATTCTCCGCGCTGAAAGACGCGGCGCTGCTGACGCTAGCGATCGAACGCGAGGCGCGCAGGCACGGGATGATACTGAAGGACGCCTCGGCCTACAACGTCCAGTTCGACGGCAGCCGGCCGGTCTTCATCGACACGCTGTCGTTCGAGCCGGCCACCCACGGTCCGTGGAAGGCGTACCGGCAGTTCTGCCAGCACTTCCTCGCACCGCTCGCGCTCATGGCGTACCGGGACGTCAGGCTCGGCAAGCTCCCGTGCCTCAACCCGGACGGCGTGCCCGTGGATCTCGCCTCTCGGCTGCTGCCGCTCGGAACATGGACGCGACCGGGCCTGCTGATGCACGTGCACCTCCACGCGCGCATGGCCGCGAGGAACAGCCCGGCCCCGGACGGCACCGGCTACGCCCGCACCCGTACCGACCCCTCCGTCATCGTCGACAGCCTCGAGCGTACGGTCGCCGGGCTCGAGTGGACGCCGCGCAGTGACTGGCTCCAGTACGCCGCCGAGCAGACAAGCTACAGCGACGCGGCACTGGCCGCGAAAGCGACGACCGTCACGGCATGGATCGACCGCGTGGTTCCGGGAACCGTCTGGGATCTCGGCGCAAACACGGGGCGGTTCAGCCGCATCGCCCTGCGGCGGGGCGCATTCACCGTGGCGCTGGACGGCGATGCGTCCTGCGTCGAGCAGCTGTACTGCGAAGCGCGGCGCGAGGGCCACGGCGCGCTGCTGCCGCTGCTCTGCGATCTCTCCGCGCCCAGCCCCGCCATCGGCTGGGCTAACGAGGAGCGGGCCACGCTGTTCGATCGGGGGCACGCGGACCTCGTGCTCGCCCTGGCCTTGATCCACCACCTCGCGCTCGGGCATGGCATCCCGCTCGCGAAGATCGCCAGTTTCTTCGCGCGCATCGGGCCCATGCTGATCGTGGAGTTCGTCCCGGCCGACGATCCCATGGCGGCGCAGCTGCTGGCGGCGCGTGAGATTCAGCCCGCGCAATACTCGGCTGAGGTCTTCGACGCGGCCTTTGGACGCCATTTCGTCGTCGAAGAGCGCGTCGCGCTGCCCGAGTCCGGCCGTGTGCTCAACCTGATGCGCCGTCGATGAGACGCTGGCCGGCCAGGCTGCTCGACGGCTTCACCCTCGCCTCCTGCCTCTTCTACCCGCTCGTTTTGGCGCTCGAGGGCGAGCCCTTCTTCCTCCACTGGACCCGCGCCCACACGGTGGAGCTCGGCGTGTCGTATCTCATCGCCGCGCTCGTGCTCGCCCTGCTCGCGCGTGCAGCCCAGGCGGTAGTCTCTCCACGCGGGCGCGTCCTCGCGATCGTGGGTGTGGCGCTGGCGCCGGCGGCATCACTCGGCTTCGCGGTCCTGCGCGGGCTTCCCCTCAAGGACACCATCGCGCCCTACGCCGCCGTGCCGGCCGTGCGATGGGGAGTGATCGTGGCGGTGGCGATCGCGTGCGCGATGCTCGCGGCGCGCCCCGACATGACGCTTCGCCTCATCCGCGCCGGACGCCTCGTGGCGGCGCCGCTGACGGCGGTGGCGGTGGTGGCCGTTCTGCGGGCCCCCTCGATGGACGCACACGCCGGCCTGCCGAGCGCGACTACGGCGCAGGGCGCGCTGGCGTCGCGCCCGCACATCCTCGTGCTCGTCTTCGACGAGATGTCCCGGAGTCGGGTCTATGACGGACGCAACATCTCGCCGACACTACCGCACCTCGCGGCGTTTGGCGCGCAGGCGCGCCAGTATCACGCGGCCACGGCTCCGGCCGGAGAGACGCTCCAGGCCATGCCGGGCTTCCTCACCGGACGGCGGCTGGCCGACGTCGACACGCGGGGCAACGCGCTGCTGGAAGTCCGGGCCGATGGCACACGGGTGCCGCTGGACCTCGATCCGCCGGACGGCCTGTTCGCGCTGGCGCGGAGCGCCGGCCTGCGCCGCGAGCTCTTCGGCTACTACTTTCCGTACTGCGCGCTGGTGCGGTCGGTGGACGCGTGCGCGGCCTACAGCTTCTACAACGCGGCGACCGTCGCGGCGGGCGTCTCACCGCTCAACGCGCTGCGAACCACGCTGATCCTCTGGCCGCACCAGTTTCCCGGCGGCCTGCTCAAGACGCCCGCCTTCGCGGATCACCAGCGGCGCTTGGCGGAACGGCTCGAGGCCCACGCGGCGTCTCCGTTCGGCGCCACGCCGACGCTGCGCCTGGTGCACTTCAGCGTGCCGCACCTGCCGTTCGTCTTCACGAGGGACGGCTACGCGCCCACGGGCGATCCCTTCGGGGACCGCGAGGACACCTACATGGCGCAGCTGGCGTACGTCGATGCCATCGTCGGGCGGGTGATCGGCGTGCACGAACGCACGCCGGTGATCGTCGTGATTACATCCGATCACGAGTGGCGCGCCGTCACGCCGCGGGACGAATGGCCGCGCATCCCGCTGCTCGTGCGGATGCCCGGTCAGCAGCAGCGCGAGGACGTCACAACGGACGTGCGCGTCGAGGACATTCTCCGGGACCTGGTCACCGGCGGACGCGCTCCTTGACCGCCGCGCGCGTCTCGCGCTCCGCCTCGCGCCGCTTGAGGGTCTCGCGCTTGTCGTGCGCCTGCTTGCCGCGCGCCAGCGCCAGCGTCACCTTCACCTTGCCGGTCTCCGAGAAGTACATGCGGGTGGGCACGAGCGTCAGGCCCTTCTCCACCGTGCGGCCGATGAGCTTCCGGATCTCCGCCTTGTGCAGCAGGAGCTTCCGCCGCCGCTTGGGATCGTGATCGACATACCCGCGGTGGCTGTAGGGGTTGATGTGCACGTTGTACAGCCACACCTCGCCGCCCTCGACGCGCGCGAAGGCGTCGCGCAGGTTCGCCCTGCCCTCGCGGATGCCCTTCACCTCGGTGCCCAGGAGCGCGATGCCCGCCTCGAATGTCTCGAGAAAATGGTAGTCGTGCGAGGCCTTGCGGTTGTCGGCGATGAGCCCGCCGCGCGCCTGCTCAGCCACGGGCCAGCCGCGCCGCGAGCAGGATGGCCTGCACCAGGCTCTCCGGATCGGCGACGCCCTTTCCCGCGATGTCGAACGCCGTGCCGTGATCGACCGACGTGCGAATGATGGGCAGCCCGATCGTGACGTTCACCGCCTGCCCGAAGGCCAGCAGCTTCACCGGAATCAGCCCCTGATCGTGATAGCACGCCACGACCGCGTCGAACTCGCCCCGCGCGGCGCGGACGAACACGGTGTCGGCCGGCCAGGGTCCCGACGCGTGCAGGCCCTCGGCCCGCGCCGCCTCCACGGCCGGCGCGAGCACGGCCGCGTCCTCGTGGCCCATGAGGCCGCCCTCGCCGGCATGCGGGTTGAGGCCCGCCACCGCGATCCGGCACCCGGGCCGGCCCACGCGCGGCAGCCACTCGGCCGTCAGCGCGATGGCCTCCACGACGCGCGCCCGCGTGACGAGGCGCGGCACGTCCGCGAGCGGCACGTGCACGGTGGCCAGCGTGACGACGAGCGGCGGCGCGTGGAAGAGCATGGCCACGCGCTCGGTGCCGCACAAGTGGGCGAGCAGGTCGGTGTGGCCCTTCCACGGCAGCCCTGCTTCCGCGAACGCCGCCTTGCTCACGGGGGCCGTGGCGACGGCGTCCACCACGCCCGCGCGCGCGTCGGCGACCGCGCGCACGATGGCCTCGTACGCCGCGCGCCCGGCCGCCGCCGACACGCGGCCCACCGGCGCCTGGCCGGCGGCCTCGTACACCACGGGCGTGCAGGCCGCAACGACCCGCGGATCGGCGACGGCCTTGGCCGCAATCTCCGGTCCGATGCCGGCCGGATCGCCCGCCGTGACGGCGACGCGGGGGAGGGACATCCGGATAGTTTACCTAGACCTGCATCGCCAGCCACTCAGCGACGACCTTGGTGCCGGCGTTGCGCTCGAGCGCCGCCAGCGCGCGATCGACGGCGGCGAACGCCGCGCGCGCCCGCTCGCCAGCCAGCGCGCGCCCGAGGCCGGCGAGCTCGCCGGCCAGCGCCGGGTTGGCCAGCAGCCGGGCATCGGCCCCGGCGTGCAGCACCTCGATGTCGCGGAGGAGCGATGCCGCCATCCGCAGCACGAGCGCGAGATCCTCGCGCGACCGCTCCTTCTTGCCGGGGCCGGCCACGAGCGCGGCCGCCGCTTGGAGGCGCGCCGAGGGGCTGGCGTCGGCCTGCCGCAGCAGGACCAGCGCCGCGTCGCGCAGCACGGCCAGGTCGGTGGACCCGAGCGCAAGCGCCTGCCCCACGCTGCCGTCGGCGAGCGCGGCGGCCGCCCGGGCCTCGCCGGGGTCGTACCCGGCGTCGCGGACGAGCAGCTCGGCGAGCTCGGTCTCTCTCAGCGGGCCGAACCGCAGCCGCATGCAGCGGGAGCGCACCGTCGGCAGCAGCGCGCCCGGCACCGACGTGGTCAGAATGAACACGGTTGACGCCGGCGGCTCCTCGAGCGACTTGAGCAGGGCGTTCTGCGCCTGCGGCTCCAGGGCGTCGGCGTCTCGCACGAGCACCACGCGGCGCCGGCCCTCGAACGGGCGATACGCGGTCGGCGCGAGCACGTCGCGCACGACGTCGATCTTGATCGAGCCGCGATCGTCGGGCTCGACCGCCGCGACGTCGACGTGCACCCCGCGCGCGACCCGATCGCAGGCTCGGCACGTGCCGCACGCGTCGTATCCGCCATCGTCCCGCGACGCCGGTGTCTGGCAGTTGAGCGCCTGGGCCGTGGCCTGCGCCACGCGCCACTTGCCGACGCCCGCGGGGCCGGCGAAGAGCAGCGACGGCGGCAGCGTGCCGCGCGCGACGGCCCGCGACAGCAGCACGATGAGGCGCCGGTGGCCGGCAATCGACGAGAACGGCACGATCGGTGTCTCCAGAGACGGCGAAAGCCAGGGAACCTCGCGGCGCCCTGGCTCTCAACTTCCCTTCGACTCGGCCTCGCAGTGCGCCTCGCTCAGGACTGGCCATGAGCGAGACCTGGGCAC